>JAXDKF010000243.1:0-5178 GCA_034667265.1 Fimbriimonadaceae bacterium | reverse complement strand
GGATCTGTTCTGTCTTGACGCTCGTAGTCGCGTTCAGCTTGGTCTCATACGACATGTCCGTCATCTTCGAGCCAGGCTGATTGTTCTGAGTGCCCGCCAGCTTGATGGTCTGGTCGGTGTACTTCAGGATGCCGTAGCGGCCGAGATCATGCGAGAAGGCCAAGCGCTCCAACGAATTGGCGAGGAGGATGGACGAGGGGTCGTCGAAGTCCATCGACGTTCTCATGTACTGGAGTTGCGTGTTCTTGTTGGGTCCCCAATCGAGCAGTAAGTTGTTTGCGCGGCGGCGCTGGTCGAGGCTGTTGTTCAGGCCGTTCCAGGTCATCGCCTCAAGGCGAAGGTTTGGCAGGACCTGCCACTTGATCTGGGCGTCCGCTTCCTTGAAGCCCACCATCTGCGAGAGCTGCCCGACCTCTGGGTCCAACACTTGCCCAACGCCGCTAAAGTTCGGATCGACCGAGCGGCTGTTCAGATTGAGCTGCATCTTCGGATCGAAGTAGGAGAGGCTCTGCCTCTTGAATCCGCCGTTCGGCGAATCGGCGTTCGTCATCGAGAGGTTGAGGCTTCCCTTGCGTGAAAGCTCGGTGGCGAACTCCATGTCCTTGCGGCTCAAGCCGGGAAGGGTGCCAAGTCGCTGCCGCTCGAACTCCATCATCGTGCCGAGCTCAGTGAACTTCGGCCCAAGCTTCTGGTCTCGGTAGCTGAATCGTGTGCGCTTGCCCACGAGGCTCAGGTTGTCGAGGCCGCCCTCGTCCTCTTTGCCTCTGAGGTTCAGGGTCTCGAAGGAAACCTTCCAATCCGCGAAGGGCGTGGCTGTAAAGCGAGTGAAGTCTCTTGAAAGTCCCGGGCTCTGGAAATACGATCCGCGGTCCTCTGGCCGGACCGGCATTCCGCCCGCCACGTACATCTTGGAGATCGCGCCGATGTTGCCGTCGATCTCGCCCTGCGTGAGATTGGGCAGGGCGGCAAAGCCCGTGTCGACGTTGCGGGAAATGTGCTCCAGGCTCCACATGCGGCCGCCGACCGAGGCATCGGTGCTCGACATCTGTCCGCTCGGAGAATCGATCTTGTATTCCGCGAACTTCAGAGGCTGCGCGCCACCGAAAAGCGGAGTCTCGATCTGCTTCCACTGGCGCTGAAGTCCAGACTCTCGAGCCCATTGGCCTTTGTCCGCTTCGCTAAGGCTGTCGAAGCGGCTGAATCCCGTCCGAATCGATTGCTTGCCCGCGAGGAATTTGAACTTGGAAGTGTCCAGCTTCCACTCTTCCCTGCCGATACCTTGGCCGTCTTGATCGGCGATGCTAAGGGTGTTGAAAGTCAGGGCGCCGTCCGCGAATTTCAACGCCCCGTCCCAGCCTTGCCTGCTAAGCCCCGCCTCTCGAGCGAGCTGCTCGCGATTGACCTCGGAAAGATCCGCGAATCGCTTGAAATTCTGGTCCACGCTTTGCGAGTTGTAGTTGAGGTTCAGGCCCCCGACGTTGACGCCGTAGGAGCGCCAAGTGACCGCGCTCTTGCCATCGCCGACGGTCTTGTAGGACTGGCTGAAACCCAGGCCACCAAGGCGGACGTTGTTGAAGCTGGTGCCTACGCGCTGGAGGCCCCTCTCTTTGGAAAGTCGCTCCGCGACGCTCGCGTCGTAGCCGTTGGCCTGCACGGCCGAAAAGCCCGAGAAATTCTTGCTGACGTCCTGAAAGTCGAATTGGAACGTCCCGCCGCCCATCTTGCCGGCTAGCGACTGCATGATCAGCTTGGACTTGCCAAGGTCTGGCGCCGCGGCAGCGCCCTGGTACTCGTACATCGATTGAGCGTCCGCCTGGTTGCGCTCGCCGAAGAGCATCAAGCCGCTGAGTGAGGAGCCGCCGCCCGTGTTGAACGAGTTGTTCCAGCCGAAAACGTTGCTGGTAAGGACCGATCCCTCCTGCGTTCGCTCGGTGAGGCCCATGCCAAACATCAAACCGAGACTGCCGGAAGATCCAAAGTTGAGCCGCAGGGGCTGGAGGCTGGAGGCGGCCACCGCCTCTCCCGTGCGCGCGCGTGACGCGTCGTAACGGTAGGTGACCACGACGGACTGCCCCGCTTTCGTCGGGACCATGAGATACACCACGCCGGCTTCGGCGTCCACCGAGTAGTCCATCCCGCGTTGAAGCTTTCGGCCGTCTAGCTGGACCTGCTCTGAGTTCGCGATGACGGAGCCGTGGCGTAACGGGATGTTTGGCGAACCTGGCCGAACCCGAATAAGGTCCGAAGAAAGCTTGCCGCCGAGCTGCTGGGAAGTGGGACTCGGAGAGCTCGAGGCCGTTGGTGTTTGCGCAAGAGAACCAACGGGTGTTGCAAATACAAACCCGAGAGCGATCGGCGTCCAATGCCGTAAGCTCATGCGCAGCTTCATTTTAGACCTATTCCGTGTATTGTCGTCAAATCCATCCGTCCCTGGATAGGACCAAGACCGCGACTTTGCGGCCTACACAGCACCTATACCGTTATTGGATGCCAAAACCTCACCCCAGGGTCACCGATTCTGTAGACCTTTTTGCCTGCTTTCCAGTTGGGGTGAGCGGTGAGCGGTGAGCGGTAAGCAGTGATCAGTGAGCGGAAGCCACGGGCCATCTAGGGGTTTGGGAGCGCGCGAGCTTGCTTGCGCTTCCTTCAGCGATGCGTGCCCGTGAGGCGGACATTCTTGTCTGCCACCTCCGGTTCGTCGACTTCGGCATGCTCGTTCGCTTCACAATAGGATTAGATGTCAAGCACGCCCGAGCCGCTGCCGAGTGGGTTTGTGCTCGCCGAGCGGTTTGAGATCCTGCAGGTGCTTGGCCGCGGCGGGTTTGGGATCGTCTATCTCGCCGTCGATCAGAAGCTGGAAGACGAGGTGGTGCTCAAGGAGCTCGCGCCCGCTGGCACGATGCGCAGCGAGGAAGGCGTCCTCGCACTCGAGGCCCACGGGGGACAGCAAGCCCATCATTTGCGCCAACGCTTCCTGGAAGAAGCCAAGCTCCTCAGCCGGATCGCCATGCGCGGGCTGCCGACCATGCGCGCCGCATTCGGCGAGAACGGCACCGCCTACTACGCGATCGAGCACATCCCCGGCGCGACGACTCTCGAAGACCTGCTGAGAAGAGAAACCAGGCTTGATGCGGCCGGCGCCACCGACATCCTGTATCAGCTCCTCGAGATCTTGGAGGTCCTGCATTCCAAGGGTTTTCTCCATCGAGACATCAAGCCGTCGAACATCCTCGTCGCGCCCAATGGCGAGATCACGCTGATCGATTTCGGCGCGGCGAGAGAGTGGCACGCGGACGCGACGGTCCATCACACCGTGCTCTTCACGCCTGGGTACGCGCCGCTCGAGCAGCTCAGCCCGCGAGGCCGCCGCGGACCCGCGACCGACATCTACGCCGTTTGCGCGACGGCGTACCACATGCTCACAGGCGCGCCGCCCGAAGATGCAGCCGAACGGGCGCACGGCTCCGCTCTCATTCCGCTTCGGGACTATCGACCGGAGGTAGATAGCGCCCTCGCTTCGGCATTGGAGGCGGGCCTATCCCAGCGCTATGAAGACCGCCCGCAGAGCGTTGCCGAGTTCCGTCAACTCCTCGCCCAGGGACCGATCCTCGGCGCAGAGCCAACTCTCGCGCAGCTCGATGAAATGCTCGTCCAGCTCAAGAGATTCAACTTCGACCGACGCGCTTGCCCTGCCTGCGGCGGGGTGTTGGAGGAACCCAAGCCACTCAAGCAACACGGCTGCCCTGTTTGCAGGCGGGGCACCATCCGCACTCGCGATCTGGACGAGCGGCTCTGCCCCGTGTGCCGGTCGTCGGTCCTTAAGAGCGTCTCCAATGCGGGGCCCCTCGCGTTTTGCCCGCTGTGCAGAGTCGGAGAGCTGACCGGCAAGCGAGTGTCTTTCCTCGACGCGAAGCGCATCTACACGTGCTCAGCTTGCGATGCAAAGTTCGATGCCATTCCCGGTGGCATGGCCCTTCTTTCCGCGCCTGACCAATGGGCGGACCAGCGCGGCGCGGACAAGACATTCGAGGAGTGGCGCAAATTCAGCGGGAGATCAGCTGAAGTCTGGCAATGCGATGGCTGCCATGCGCAGTTCGACACACTTGCCGACGGCCGCAGGCAACAGGTCGTGCCCACGGAGGACGCGCGAGCACTCTATCCGGAAGAATGGGCTCGAGTGGCTGCGCGACTAAAGACCAACGCCGGAAACGCGCTGTGCGACCATTGCCAGGCCGAGTTCGATGTGGACGGCGAGCATGTTTCGCCGGTGTCTGCACACGAAGATCCGTTCGCGTTCGGCAAGCGATATCTGGGCCGGCTCTTGAATTGGGAAGATCTGCGCTGGCTTGGCGTGGGCAAGGAGAGCCCGACACCCGGCCTGGTGTGCAACGACTGTGACACAGAGCTCGACCGCGACGGAGATTTCCTGCGCCTCGTGCGAACCGAGAACCCCAAGCTGATCCGCCATGTGGATGAACCCCGCACCTCCGAGGACTGGCATCGCTTGGCCAGGGGCCTTCCCGCGATCCACGAGGAGCAGGCATTCCTCAACCAGATGGACGACGCGGTCCATCGCGCGTATCTCAAGGGCGAGATCGGATTCGGGGGCGGCGGACAGTTTCTGTGGAACGGCCAAGCGACGAGAGCCGACGGCCAGACGGCGAACCTTGCCGTGCGGGAGGACGAGATCATGTTTGGCGGCTTGCTGCGCAAGTGGCGCACGCCGTTGGATGCGGTCATGACTGCCTATGCCGAAGGCGACACCCTGATCCTTCAGCTCTCCGGCAGCCGGGAGCCCGTGGAGTTCGACGTCGAGCCGATGGAGCTCACGGCGGCGCTCCAATCGGGAAAGCGCACGGTCGAGCTTCGTGCAGGCGAGCTGGCTAAGAGAATCGAAGCACTCCGGACGCGCTAAGCCGCGGGGACTGTCCTATGCCGCAGGGGCACGGGTGGCAAATCGAGCTGCTCGGAAGACGTCGATGTCACCTTCAGGATCCGGTCCAGAATGACCTTGACCGCGCCGGCGAACGGATAGGCGAGGATCATGCCCGGCAGTCCGAAAAGGGCGCCTCCGCTGAGGATCACAAATAAGCTGACCACTCCGTTCAGGCCGACGCTCGCACCCACCATCTGCGGGTAGATCACGTGGTCGAATGTGAATGCCATCGCGATGAACAT
>JAXDKF010000242.1:0-11027 GCA_034667265.1 Fimbriimonadaceae bacterium | reverse complement strand
TGTGGGCTGCGCCTCTGTCCCAGGGTTGCTTTGCACCTGGGCTGGGCTACGGCATCCCTTTGGGATGCAAGAAACGTTCGCACTTCTACTCTCTGCGCGGATTCCTCGCATGCAAGAACCGGTCGCGCTCCGACATAGCGGGCACAATTAGATCGAACGAACGGGTGGGGTACCGCCATTTCATGTGACGGCTCGACAAAGCCATTCTCGCGTCGTCAAGTCAAAGGGAGCCGCATCCCAAAGGGATGCCGTAGTTCTGCGGTCACAGACGCCAGACCACCCCTGTTAGCGCCCGTGGATCGAGCGCTTCGGCTTGGGTTGTGGGTAGACGTACATGCAATCCGTCGAGTACGAGAACGTGTACAGTCGCAAGCCCGGCCCTTTGACTCGAAACTCCAGCTCCCGTCTTCCCCACTTCGCGTTATTCAGAACCGAGTACATCTTCGGCTGATCCACCTTCATCACAGCGCGACCGTTCACCAGTCGCACATCCTCTCCAAGGTCCGCCGCAGCCACAGGCGCGCCGTCCTGTAGGACCTCAACCTCTACGGGCGTGGCCCCCGGATGCAGCACCGCGTTCACCTCTTTGGCCGCGTACTTGATCTTCAAACCCGCGCCCGGTGTAGCGGTGATGTAGTCGCGTCGGGGAGACCATGCACCCGCGAGATAGAGGATGTCCTGCTTCCGCGCAACTGGATAAGAAAACAACGCGGTACCACCCACTTGGCTCGCCGCATAGGGCACTCGTGAGTCCCGTAGCCCCCTCCAACCCGCAAAGAACTCCTGCGACTTGGGATGGCACACCGCACCCGGCTGGTCGGCATCGTGGATGGGCGCGAGGATCGGCGGCAGCTGCACTTTCGGGTTCAGCTTTCGGAGCTCCTTCTGGATATGCTGCTCCATCTTCGCGTAATCGCCCTCCCCGACCAAGAGCCACACGCCGACGCCCTGCGGGTTCAACAGGATCTTGGTCGGCCAACCCTCGACGCCGAAGTTATTCCAATTGAGGTAATTGGGGTCGTTAAGCACGGGAAAGGTGAAGCCGAACCGCTTGGCGGCGGCGCGCACGTTCTTCGGGTCCTTGTCGAACTCGAACTCGGGCGTATGGACCGCCACCACCTCGAAGCCCTTATCCTTGTAGCGCTGGTACCACTTGTTCAGGTAAGGGAAGGTTCGAACGCAGTTGACGCAGGTGTACTCCCAAAAATCGACCAGCACCACCTTGCCTCGAAGCGCCTTAAGGCTGGTCGGTTTCTGGATCCAGTCGGACTTGGCCCCCACCAGTTCTGGCACGGGAGCGACCTTGGATTGCCGTCCCACCATCAAAAGAGTAAGGCCCAGTGTGCCGATCATCTATGGGGATTCTAATGCAGAGACGTTTGTCTGGGTTCCCCATTCAAGGAATGTGTGTAGACATGTGGACAATCAGTGGACGCTTTCCAGGGGCAATTACCGGCTCGGCAATGTTAAACTCCTGTATTGCGCATCCATCCACGAGCAGCGCTCGTCCTTCCCTATGCCAAATGACGCACTGCGAGACTCACTGGCTGAAAAGCGATGGCTTACAGCACTTGCAAATGGGGACACCAAGGCGCTTGGCGGCCTGTACGAGCTCTACGGCGAGCGGATCTTCCGCTATACCTACAGGATGCTCGGGAACCGGGCAGACGCGGAAGATGCGACCGCGGAGACTTTTCTCAGAGTGCTCAGGCGCTCCTCGGAGCTGCGAGCGGATGGCGCCTTCCGGACATGGCTTTTCCGGATTGCGAGGAATCTTTGCATCGACAAACTACGGCAACACAAGCTCATGGAGCTGCCCCTCGACGCCCACTACTCGGGCTGTGAGGATAAGGCCGCGCTCCGAGTCACCGTTCAGCAAGCGCTGGACGATTTGCCACCCAAATACCGGGAACCCCTTGTCCTGTGCGACCTCGAGGACATGGCGGCGAAGGAAGCCGCGGAAATGCTGAAGATCAGCGTTCCGGCACTGAAGTCCAGGCTATACCGGGGCAGGCGAGCCCTTCGGGACAAGTTGGGCGGAAGTTGGGAGAGGAAATAAATGAACGATTTGTACACCAAGCTGGTGGACCTCTACGCCGGACGGGAGCTGCCGTCCGAGATCGAGGCCGAACTAGAGGCAAAAGCTTCGCAAGATGGCAAGCTAGCCCATGACATGCTGACCCTCCGCGCGACAGTCGACGCGCTTTCGTCCATGGACGACGTCGAATTTACGGAGGAGTCCTACCAAAGGGTTTTAATGAAAGTGTATGCGCGTGGCGTGGAAATGCAACCAACGTCTTCCACACCGCCCCACCTGCAATACTACTTACCCATACAAGGATAAAAACGACCGGTGAGTGATTTGAGGCTCGATTGCCCTAGAAAGGAATTTTTTGACGCCGTGGCCATGGCTGCGGCGGCCGCCAGCACGCGCACGTCCATCAGCATCTTGCAGAACCTGAAGATCGATGCGGCCGACACGGGCCTGCGGGTCATGGGTTGCGACGGCGAGATGTGGGTCGAAAGACGCCTGCCGTGCATGGTGCACGAGGGCGGCTCGATCTGCCTGCAGGCTCGGCTGCTCAGCGACCTCGTCAGCTCGATGCCAGACGGGGATTTGGAATTGAAGACCCTGAACGGGCACGGCGCACTGCTTCAGCAGGGGGCTTCGGAGTATCGGCTGCAGACTTTGGACGCGGCTGATTTCCCCGAGCCGCCGGATGTTGCCGCTGACGCGGAGCTTTCGCTGCCGTTTGGCGAATTCAAGAAGGCAGTCGATTCCGTGATCTACGCGGTTTCCTCGGATACCCATCGGCAGGTGCTTACGGGCGTGTTGTTCCGCTACGACGGTCAGGTCCTGACCATGGTGGCAACCGATACCCACCGCCTCGCCGTGCGCCGGCTGAATCGACCCGGCGGCGGCTCTGAGATGAGCGCGGTGGTGCCGGAGAGAGCGCTAAGGGCGATCCGATCGTTGCCTTTGGGGGACGACGACGCGATCACCCTGCGCTTTGGCGGCGGCCGCGTGGGCGTAGAGACCGGCGGGGCCAAAATCGTCTCGCAGCTCCTTACGGGCGCCTATCCCAATTGGGAGAGGGTTGTGCCGACCGAAGCCACGCGCATTTGGAGCGTCGAAGTCGACCAACTTGCGGAGAAGGTCAAGCGGACCATGATCCTCGCGCGGGACAACGCGAACCGGGTGCGGTTCAAGGGCCAGGGCGATCAGATCCTGATCAGCGCGCGCAGCGAGGAGAAGGGCGAGGCCAAGGAAGAAGTGCCGATGGTCGCTCAGAACGGCGATCTCGAGATCGCGTTCAACGGCAAGTACGTCCAGGACGCGCTCGCGCAGATCGACGGGCAGGGCGTTCGGATCGAGACGACCGAGAGCTCACGCCCAGCAGTGTTCAAGCCCGCGGACGACGAGAACAACAACTACTTCTGCGTCATCATGCCGATGGCGCTCGCTTAGCGGCAACGAATCGTAAGTCGTAAATCGTAAATCGACGGAACGATGTTGTGGGCAGAAGTTGAACACCTCGATCAGACTTGCCGTCTTTACGCGGCAGTCGCCCTCGTCGCATCTCGGCGGCTAGCTCCAGTCGCTGTCCGGGCGATTTACGACTTGCGATTTACGTGCCCTAGCCGCCCGTCCTGCAATGATTGCACCCGCACGTCTTCTGCATCCGGAGGTTGACCACGTGGAAGAGGACGATGCAAAGTCCACCGGCTACCGAAAGCACGACCCTCGTGACTCGGATCCCATCCCAAGGGCCCACTGCCTGGTCGGAGTGGCCGAAAGCAAAGTGGCCGACGAGGAATAGAAGTAACCCGCTGACAAAGATCAGCGCCGGCACGATCGAATGGTGCTTCCGAATCCCGTGGACGATGGCGGTGCTCCCGACGACCAGTACGAGGCCCAGAAAAATGATGTCGGTGGCGAGGCTGCCCACAAAGCCGAGTCCAGCAACCGAGAGCAGCCCCAGGGCTACGCCAGTGAGCAAGCAGTGGACAGCGCAAACGGCGCTCGCAAAAGCGCCAATTTTGTCGACACTGAAACGGCTGGCCGGGCTTGCCACATCCTATATATACCCCAGGGGGGTAGGGATGTTCCCCACCGCCGGCCTATTTTGTGAAAGAAATCGCGTTCGAGGTTCGCGCATTTCCGGCTGCGTCGTATGCCTTGGACTTAACGCTGTGGAGGCCCGTGGAGATCTTGTTCCATCTCCACTTCGTGTCGAAGGGTGCTGCGCTGGACGTGGCGACCAACTTGCCGTCTACGTAGGTCTCGACCGTGGTAACGCCGATGTTATCTACCGCACGGACACGCGTGGTCACCCATTCGCCCTTTCGGCTTCCGTCCACCGGCCACGTGATGGCAACGGAAGGAGCAACTGTATCCTTGAAATTCTTCACCATGACGGCAACTCTGGCTTCCGTCATCTTTCCGGAAGAATCCTTTGCTACCGCGGTAAGCGTGTGCCAACCGTCGTCGGTCTTGGTGGTGTCCCACTTGAAGCCGCCGCTTGGCCCCGTAGCCTTGCTAACCTGCTCGCCATCCAGATAGAAGGTAACGCCCTTCACCTGCTCGACCCGAGAAGCGACCGCATGGACAGGAACGGTCGCACTAACGTTGGATTCGTCGATGGGAGCACTGAAGGTAACGGCCGGCGCTTTGGCCGCAGGGGCATTCTTTTTGAGCACTTTAGCGTCGGTGGGGAGCATGGCTGCCGTTAAACCGGCCGAAACCATCCCCAATACGACAAAGCTGACATTCCTTAAATTCATCCGTGCTATCTCCTGGGACCTTCCATAGCCCCATTTGCCGCCTTTACCTATTAAACGGATCGGTGCTCTTGCGAGTTCTTACCCGCAAAACATGGGGGAGGCGCTGCGCCTTAGATTAGAGTCGGCAAAATACGCCCGGACTTCAGCAAATTTGTAAGGGAAATGGCCCGGTACGGCCGGTTCGGCGGCTGCTGGCCTTTCTTGCCTACGTGGGTCGATCTGGACATGGCGTACTGATAAAGCGTCGGCCGTCGAGGTCCGCGCCTGTCATACAATGGCAATTGATGCTGTGTTTATCGGCGATCCTCCTTCTATCCACCGCCGTTCCGGCTCCTAGACAAAGCGCGACCTCTGCAAGGATCACTTACACAACCGTTGCTGTTCCCCTTGGCACGGCGCTCGACAAGATATCAACCCAAGCCGGCGCGAAGTTGTACGCCTCGGACGAGTTGCATGCGGAGCCAGTCATTCTCAGAGTCAAGGATGCCTCTCTCCAAGACCTGATGAAGCATTTGGCGATCGCGCTCGATGCGGAATGGCGGCGTCCGAAGGGTGGTGGTTACGAGCTGTATCGCTCTCCCGAGCTCGTGGCGAAGATTTCGAAGAGAACCATCGAAGAAAGGGCCAAGCAAATCCAGAGCAGCATCGAGAAGAAGCTCAAAGAGGTGGAGGCCCTCGGTAACTTCACTCCAGAGGCAGCCGAAAGGCTCGCCAGTGCATTCGCAGAGGTGGCCACTCCACAGCAACCGACTCAGGAGCAAGACGAACGTCGTTCTGTTCTGAGTAATCAGATGCCTGACCAGAGGGCCATCTGGCGAATGATCGTCCAGGTCGACCCAAAAGAGCTTGCCGCTATTCCATCAGGCGAGCGCGTGGTTTTTTCCAATCGACCTACACCTACCCAAAGAGCACTCCCGGAAGCCGTGTTGGACAGCGCCGAGCGGTGGCACACCGAGCATGATCTTTTCGCGCAGAAGCTAGACCGTGCGCTGGCGGGCGCGGAGGTCAACGGGGCCACGCATAGTGAAGGAGAACCGAAAACGTGGATGGAGGCCAAACCGGAGAGAGTCGTTTTAGGGGTGTCGCGGGCGTTCCCTAATGAGATGCAAATCGACCTTATCGGATACGACGCCCACAACAAGCCGCTGGCAGCGGTTTCGGGCTACCTAAGGTTTGAAGACCAGGGACGACTACATGCCGCGGCAGAGGGAATGGACGTGCTGGTCAAGGAGAATCCGCCGGGCACGACGCCCATCGAGCTCAGCTCAGCCACGCAAGACCTCATAAAGCTTGCGAAGCAACGTCCTGGGCCGACCGGCGCCAGCCTGGTAACTGGTGAGCTTAGAAAGCAGCTCTTGAACCCCGAGACATGCGACCCCCTCTCAACCGTGGTATCCGACGCATTGATGGCTCTGGCGACTCAAGAGGATAAAAACTTGGTTGCCGTCCCGAAGGACGACCTTTTATGGCTTTGCAGGGACGCAGCCGTTCAAGGGCAACTGCAGCCTCGTTGGCTACGGAGGATCATCTCAGTCTACGCGGCATTGACTGATGTAAAGCTCACGGACGAAGGCGGCTGGTTGGACGTCGGCTCGGAGGATCCGCTCGAGGCCCAAACTGAACGAGTCGATCGCGCGGCTTTGGGAACGTTCTTTCGTGCCGTCGACGAAAACGGCTACATGTCCATTGAAGATTGCGGAAAGCTAGCTTTGAGCATCAATGGGCACCGTCCACCGTCCCTTGTTAATCGGCTAACCGCATTGCTCCGGCCCGACGTTCAAGCGTATCAGGAAGGCACCTTAGATCTCATCAGGTTCTATGCGAACTTGAGTCCGGAGCAGCGTGAAAGCCTACTCGCCGGCCGAAGCGTACGAGTGGCAGACCTGAACCGCGAGCAGATGACCGCATTGGAAGACCTTGCCTACCAAAACAGAGGGTACGCAGAAGCAAAAACTTCTCCGATGAGCGGCAACCATGGCACCCTCTATTTCATGGCCGCGCAAGAGCCCACAGAACTCTTTCCTCGAGGCATTCCCGCGGATGCTTTCGTGACGGCGACTGCGAGCCAAGAGGACCTCTACTTTGCCGCATCTGACTTTGAGGGATACGTCTTCATCGAACGGCTCAATTTTAGTAGCCTCGTCGCCCGCATCTTACGGGCTGAGCGGCCGGACCTTTTCCCTGGGAGACTGGTCACTGTGAAGACCATTGCGACTGGATTGAAGCGAACGCTGAATCTGAGGCTAACGGCCGGGGACATTACGCGCAGCAACTCGTTCGACGAGACCATCAAGACCGGCAACCAGTCCGGCCTGGATGCCCTTCCCCCAGAGTTGAAGGCGAGGCTAGATCGGGAACTTGCAAAGATGCGCGAGGCGATTCAAAACGGAGCACTTCCACAGCCGACATCCAAGCCGCCACGATGATTCAAAAGACAACGGTGAAAGCGCGCTCGAGAGGACTCGAACCTCCGACCCCCAGCTCCGCAAGCTGATGCTCTATCCACTGAGCTACGAGCGCGTTGGAAGCAAAAAGTGTACCTCGCGAGCCTATTTCACGCTCGGTCCGGCGAACACGTCCCAGAAGCGGATGACCCCGTCCGAACACCCCGCGGCGAGGAAACTGCCCGCCGGATGAAAAGCAAGCGACAGGACCCTCGCCCCCGTCGTCGGCAACACAACCGCATCCGGGTCCCCGGGAGCAGAAACGAGGACCTCTTCCCTTCCCGCGAGGGCCAAGACGGAGCCGTCCGGCGAGAAAGACATCAGTGGAAGGCCGGTGGGCGCCGGAACGCGATCGAGCAACTCGAGAGTGCTGAGGCTGTGGAGCTGCACGGTGTGCAACGTGCGGACAGCGACGATCCCGGATAGCGGAGCCAAGGCCATGCCGAAGATGCGTTCCTCGCTTGGCTGACGTCGCAGCTTCCGTCCCGAGTAGGCATCCCAAACGCCGATGCTGAAGCCATCGACGCCAACAATTGAAGCGCCGTCGGGAGTGAAAGCGAAGTGGCGCGGCGCCTCGTTATCCCACCATCGAGCGAGTCTTCGCCCGTTCGGATCCAGCGCGCAAACTGTTCCGGAATCCGCTGCGGTCAGCACATTTCCCGCAGGCGAGACGGCGACCGCCACGGGCGAGACCACCAGAAGCCCAAAGCTCCTCCTCGGCTGATAGCGCCACATCTCTAGCCGATGCAAGAGATCGTACGCGCGAAGCGTGTCTCCGCAGACGACGTACAGCCTCCTGCCCTCGGGACTGAATGCCATGCCGCGGATCCGGTCTGTGCCGCGCACCTTGTCCACACGGGTCCGCACTTCGGCCTCGAAGAAAGGGCGAGAGTTAAACCAAGCACGAAGATGGCGGGAGGTATCTCCCGTCGCCAAGAGCCGGCCCGAGTGGTTGAAGGCAAGGCTCTGCACCGGGCAATGGTGCCCTGGCAATGCCAACGATGGGACTGGTGAGGCAAGCCTGTTCATGCGGTGCTCGTTAGAAGCCGCTCCCCGGTGACTCGTTCATTAGGGTACATCCCGTGCCCTAATGTACGCTCCGCAACCTCAGTCCAAGTTCCAGAATCTGAGGGTGCCGTCTGAGCATCCCGCTGCCACAGAGCGGCCATCCGGCGAAAGCTTGAGCGATCGCACATAGGCGCCGGTCACCTGAAGTCGGTGAACGTGATCGGTCCCGACTCTGCGAACGGTGATGTCGTTGAGCCCGCTGAACGCAACAATGTCCCCGCCGGAAGAGATGGTGACAAGGGGCGGACCGAACTCGAGCGGATAGCTCTCAAGCACCTCGTTCGAACCCGTGTCGATCAATTCGACGTGATGGATGGTACGGATGCACGCCCGAGCCCCATCGGGCGTGGCGGCAAATCCGAAGGCGCGCTCACGGAGCTTTTGCCGGTGCTGCTTTCGGCCAGTCGCCGCCTTCCAAGAGGCCAAAGTGAAGCTGTCGGTGCCGAGGAGGCCCTCGCCGTTTGCGAAGGATAGAAGCCGAGGGCTGTCATTGTCCCACCAATGGGACTTGAGGGCGCCTTCTGAGGTCCATACGCTCATCCTGCCGGCGTCTGTGGCGATCGCCACGTCACCCGCTTTCGAGACAGCAAGCGCGATGGGCGAGACGATGAGGAAGCCAAAGCTCCGGGGCGGACGGTAGGACCACCGCGCTACGCCGCTGGTCATGCTGAGGGCTTGAACAAGGTCTCCGCAGGCTACGTACAGCGTCTCTCCGCCCGGCGAGAATGCCAGGCCACGTATCCGCTCGGTAGGGCGGACCTTGTCCTGTTTACTTGAAAGGTTCAAGGAGAAGACCGGCTCGCCTTTGACGACGACCCTCACATGCCGCTGGGTATCACCCGTCGCGAACGTCTCCGGATCGGGTCCAAATGCGATGCTCTGGACCGGGGCCGTGTGAGCCGGCGAGATGCTTGACTCTCTTAAAGTTGCGAGTGCGCCCATGTTGCGATCACCTTGCGGGCGGCTACGCAATAAGTCTGCGGGAAAGTTCCCTTAATCCTGGGCGAGGGTGACGTTATGCCATCCACCCTTGGCGCTCTTTTGCCAGCTTTCCTCTTCAACGGCGCCCTGCTGCCTGCGAAGCCCGTTAACCAGGACTTGCAGCGAATGCTCGTTCGGGCGCATGTGAAGGTAGTGCTCGGCAATCTGCAGCGCTTCCTTGTACTTCAGCTGGCGATCGAGCACTTGCGCCAGGCGAACGCCGGCCTCCCAGAAGCTGGGCTCGAGGGTTATGGCCTTGCGGAAGGCGGCCTCGGCCCCGACAAAGTCGTTCTTGCGAAGCAGGCAAATTCCCAGGTAGCCGTGCAGCCTCGGGTTGATGGGTTGGACCTGGAGGAGGGCCTGGCACTGAAGGAGCGCCTCTTCCCATTTGCCTTGCTGCATTAACAATTCGACTTCGCGCGTCACTTTTTTATCCTCCCGAGTATCTCTAGGACATCCCCTGCCGTATAAACCTATTTACTTATACAAGATCAGGGGCCGTTGCGGTTCGTGCAATTTTTCGCAATAATACAACATTTGCGGCTGGCTGGTGCCTCTTATTTTGTGCCGATCAGGCTTAATCAGGTTCAAGGATTGATCGTGCCCGCGATCAAAGGAATACTTCTCGCGCGATGAGCGGGCCCATAACATTTCTCCTAACACCTGGTCAGACGTGGGTCTGCCTTGGTGACAGCATCACGGAGGATCCCAACGGCTACGTCTCGATCTGCTCTGCGCTTATGGAAGATCGGTTCCCCGGAATCTCTGTCGTAAATGCGGGCGTTAGCGGCGACAAAGCGAGCGACATGCTTGCGCGGTTCGATCGGGATGTCCTCAGCCGACAACCGGACCTCGTTTCTATCAGCGTGGGCGTAAACGACGTATGGCACGGGTTGTACGATTTCGACGCAGAGCGCCCCCGGCCGGCATTCGACGAGACCCTCGGAAGGACTTTGCCGCAATACAGCCAAGACCTCACGGCGATGCTGGACCAGGCGCGAGAGAAAAAGATCCGGCTTCTACTTCTGGCGCCTACGCCGATTGGCGACGATCCAAGCAGCCGCGAAAACACGATGGTGCGCGATTACGCGACAGAGATGAAAAGGCTTGCATTGCAATACGAAGCGTCTTATTGCCCGATGCAAGCGCTCTTCTGGGCAACCCTGGAACGGGGACGCAAACTCGACCCAGCCTTCAATCTGACGACAGACGGCGTCCACATGAACGAGGCGGGCGGGCACATGATGGCGATCGGAGTCTTGAGCTGTCTCGGATTCTTCACTGGCTCGGATGCTCCGGCACAGTAGAATCTGCCGGTGGACGACCGCCTCAACTCAGAGGGCATTCGACGCGATCAGCTCACCTGGGCGCTTAGGCAGAGGAGGGTCGTGGGTACGGCGCGCCGGATCAACTCGTGCCTGCTTTGCCGCCGGATCGGCGTCAACGAATCGGGCCTGTGCGAAGTGTGCTTCTCCCTCTTGAACGATGAAGAGTCCCGGTTGGCGGGCCGATGGATGAGCGGTGAAGGCCCTCCATAGCGACCATGCTCTTCGCCACCTTGTCTCAGCTCTTCGGTCAACCTGGCTGGCTCATGCTCGGCGTGTTCCTGGCCGGTCTCACCGCGGGCATCTTCGGGCTCTCCAGAACGCGGCCGTACTTTGCGCACGCGGAGTATTGGGTGTATCTCCCCACAGAGGAGCTGCCCTCCCAGGAGCAGATCATGCACCGAATGCTGCGTGGCAACCCACA
>JAXDKF010000241.1:0-3200 GCA_034667265.1 Fimbriimonadaceae bacterium | reverse complement strand
CGGCTCGATCTCAGCGACCATCATGAGCACCGGAGATGGCGGAAGCTTCATGTGCCTTCCAGGGTCTCCGTGAGGTCTCTGTGCCCCTGTGTTTTCGAGTTTCTGAAAGGCAACCACAGAAGCGCGTAGAATGCACATAGCCACAGAGGTGCCGACTTGAGTCTCAACGCTTTCTTACCGGACAACGCCTTCGATGGGACTGCTCGCAGACGCATACGGCAAGACCGGCATGCGACCGGCTAAATAGGCGGCGCGGCCAGCTTCGACGCCGAGCTTCATGCCTTGCGCCATGAGAGCCGGGTTCTCCGCCTTGGCGATGGCCGTGTTGATAAGGCACGCGGAAGCCCCGAGCTCCATGGACATCGCCGCGTCCGACGGTACGCCAATGCCTGCGTCCACGACCACGGGCACTGATGCCTGCTCGATGATGATGCGAATCGCGTCGAAGGTCTTCATTCCTTGACCGCTGCCGATCGGCGAGGCCAGCGGCATGACGGTGGCCGTGCCGATCTCCTGCAGCTTCAGCGCAAGCACGGGATCGGCGTTGATGTACGGCAGGACAACAAAGCCTTCCTCGACCAAGACCCTGCACGCTTCCAGCGTGCCGATCGGATCGGGCAGCAGATATTTGGGATCCGGGATGACCTCCACCTTGATCCAGTCGGACAGCTCCATCGCGCGAGCGAGACGCGCCACACGTATCGCTTCCTCCGCCGTGCGGCAGCCGGCCGTGTTGGGCAGGATCTGATAGCGCTTCCAATCGATGTCGTCAAGGATGCTGCGCTTGGGCGCGTCGAGGTCGATACGTCGCAGAGCGACGGTGACGATCTCCGTTTCGGAGGCCTCCAGCGCCGCGTTCATCTCCTCGGCGTTGCGGTACTTGCCCGTGCCGAGCATGAGCCGTGACTTGAAGCTCTTGCCGCCGATCGTCAGGAGGTCTTGAGCCACCGGGCTGATGACGGCGCTCACTTGTCGCCTCGTAAATCGTAAATCGTAAATCGTAAATCGACGGAGAAGATTTCACGCGGAGACGCGGAGAACACGGCGCGGAGCACTCGGTTCATTTCGAAACCTCCAAAGGCTCCGGATCAGCCGGCTCCGCAGGCAGATAGATCTCGCTGCCGCGAGCCTTGAACTCCTCCGCCTTCTGCTTCAGTCCCTCTTGAGCAGCCGCGTAGTCGCGGATGTCCTGCGAGATCTTCATGGAGCAGAACTTGGGACCGCACATGCTGCAGAAGTGCGCGACCTTTGCGCCGTCCTGCGGAAGCGTCTCGTCGTGGTATGCACGCGCGGTCTGGGGGTCGAGGGCTAGGTTGAACTGGTCTTCCCAACGGAACTCAAAGCGTGCTTTCGAAAGCGCATCGTCCCAGGCTTGAGCACCCGGGTGGCCCTTGGCCAGGTCCGCCGCGTGCGCCGCGATCTTGTAGGCGATCACGCCGTCCTTGACGTCTTTTTTGTTTGGCAATCCTAAATGCTCTTTCGGAGTCACGTAGCAGAGCATGGCGGTGCCGTACCAGCCGATCATCGCCGCGCCGATGGCGCTCGTGATGTGGTCGTAGCCCGGCGCGATGTCGGTCGTAAGCGGGCCGAGTGTGTAGAACGGCGCCTCGCCGCACCACTCGAGCTGCTTCTCCATATTTTCCTTGATGAGGTGCATGGGGATGTGGCCAGGACCCTCGTTCATGACTTGGCAGCCGTGCTGCCAGGCGATCTTGTTCAACTCGCCCTGGGTTTGCAGCTCCGCGAATTGGGCTTCGTCGTTGGCATCCGCGATTGAGCCAGGCCGCAGCCCGTCGCCCAACGAGAACGCCACGTCGTAGGCGGCCATGATTTCGCAGATCTCGTGGAAATTGGTGTAGAGGAAGCTCTCCTCGTGGTGCGCGAGGCACCACTTGGCCATGATCGATCCGCCTCGGCTGACGATGCCGGTCATTCGCTTGGCGGTCATTGGCACGTACCGCAGCAGCACGCCGGCGTGCACCGTGAAGTAGTCGACTCCCTGTTCCGCCTGCTCGATCAGCGTGTCTCGATAGACTTCCCAGGTGAGATCCTCGGCCTTACCCCCAACTTTCTCGAGCGCCTGGTAGATGGGCACGGTGCCCAGCGGGACGGGGCAGTTGCGCAGGATCCACTCGCGGGTCTCGTGGATGTTCTTGCCCGTCGAGAGGTCCATGATCGTGTCCGCCCCCCAAAGGGTGGCCCAGGTCATCTTCTCGACCTCTTCCTCGATGCTGGAGGTCACCGCGCTGTTGCCGATGTTCGCGTTGATCTTCACCAGGAAGTTGCGGCCGATGATCATCGGCTCGCTCTCGGGGTGGTTGATGTTAGAGGGGATGATCGCGCGGCCGCGGGCTACCTCTTGGCGCACGAACTCGGGCGTGATCTCCTCTGGAATAGCCGCGCCGAAGCTATGGCCTCTGTGGTGCGAGGCTTCCCTCTTGCGGCCCATGCTCTCGCGGATCGCGATGTACTCCATCTCCGGCGTGATCACACCCGCGCGGGCAAGCTGGAGCTGCGTGACATTGCCGTTGCCCTTCAAAACCTTGTGGCGAGGCGGGAGCGGTAGATCGAGGTCGCTATGGCCGGGAACCGGTCGATAGGTCGCTGCGACTTCCTTGTAAGTTGCATCGGGACGGCTGCGGATCCAGCTCTCCCTCAGGGGAGCTAGGCCGGAATGGATGTCGATGATCGCTTCGGGGTCGGTGTAGGGTCCACTCGTGTCGTAAACCCTGAGCGCCGGGTTTTCCTCGGTGGTTTGGCCGATCTTGGTGGGCGTGAGGGCGATCTCGCGCATGGGCACGCGCACGTCCGCGTAGAGCTCGCCTTGGATGTAAACCTTTCGGGAATTAGGAAACCGATAGTCTTCGGTCAATTGCCTTCCCGGAACTCGCTCGACGCGGCGCTTTCCGTTGGTCGAGAGGACCGCGCTTCCGGCGTCAATGGGGGGATTTGGCATAGATTGAGTCTACCGGGCTGGTAGAGACGGCGTTGGGCGCTGTAGCGTTCGATTTGGCCCAGAACGAGGAGCGACCATCGTGAGCGCATGGGGGATTCACGCTGAGGGCGGAGAACGCGGAGACGCGGAGTTTTCTAGAGAGTTGAACTGACGCGGACCTTTTCCGCCATGTAGGCCTCGATGCCACCGCTGAGGTTGCGCACGCGGTCGTAGCCGTGCGCGATGAGCAGCCGTGCGGCCTCGG
>JAXDKF010000240.1:0-5833 GCA_034667265.1 Fimbriimonadaceae bacterium | reverse complement strand
CATGAAGAAGCACTGTTTGAATCCCGGCGACACAATTTGTTTTGTCGAATTGAGTCTTGTCGCCGACGATTACGACCTTCGCCCCGCTGTCTCGCAGGATGTACTCGACCTGGTCGGCGGGCAACGTGGGAAACACCGGCACAACCGCGACGCCGATGGATTGGGCGCCCCAATCCGCATAAGCCCACTCGGCGCAGTTCTCGCAGAGGATGGCGAGACGGTCGCCTTTCTCTAAGCCGAGGGAGCGCAAGCCGCCTGCATACTGGCGCACGATCTCGTAGAGCTGTGAATAGCTGATGGGCTCAAAGCGATTGCCCTTGCGGATGAGCATGGCGGGCCTTCCGGTCCACCGATAGGCAGACTTGCGTAGGAGGTCGGGGAGGGATTTGGCCTGATCCATGCTCGCTTGCTAGATTGCCTGATTGTGCATACGCGGCAATGGGCCGGCTGGATTCAGGATCACTCGTGTGGCAATCCGCGCTTGGTCCAGCCGCCCCAGCCTTCTCGCATGCTGACTGCATCGGCGAAGCCCATCTCCTGGAGCGTCTTTGCTGCGAGCGCACTGCGGAATCCGCCCCCGCAATAGCAGAGCACGCGCTGATTGCGGTTTTGGAGGCGTGCGTCACGTTTGTGGTGCTCGAGGTCGGCCTTTACTTCCAGGAACCCTCTCGGGATATTGATCGCGCCGGGCACGTGACCCGCGGCGAATTCTTCTGGCTCGCGCACGTCGAGGACAAGCCAGTCACCGTTTTTCGATGGTCGCTGGCTTCTTCCGGCGAGACCTCGCGGACGGTCTTCAAGGCGTCAGCAACGTAGTCGTTGAGGGATTTCATGGTCCGGTTAGAGCAGAGCCTGCTCCTTGACCGTGAAGTAGTAGCTGACGAGCGCGGCCGCGAGGTCTTGAGGTTCGGCCTCGAGCGTATGGATCCCAGCGGACTTCAAGAGCCCCTGCGCCGCTATCGCGTCCGCGCGCAGCATGCGCGCGGCGGTCTTCTTGTACATGTCCTCGACGTCCTCGATGGGCGCTTCCAAGACCTCACGCATGCGAGGATCATCGACGCGAGCGAGAAGCACCAGATGCCTGCGGCTGAGCGGTCCAAGCGAGGACGCCACTTCCTTCGCCCGATCAGCGTCGAGCACGTCAGTGAACGCCACCATCAGCGATCGGCGCTTCCATCGAGAACCCAGATAGCTGAAGGCCGCCGCGCCATCCGACTCGACCGGCTCGGCAACGAGATCATGGATCGCCTCGATGATCATGCCGACCTGGCTTCGGCCCTTGGCCGGCGAGATGTAGCGGCGCACTGTGTCGGCATAAACGAGCAACCCGATCTGGTCCCCGGCGACCGCCGCCGCGTTGACCAGCATCAGCAAGGAGTCCAGGACGTGGTCCAGCTTGCGCACGCCGTTCACTTCGGCGAGCATGTGCCGGCCAATGTCCACGGCCACGAGAACGACTTGGTTGCGCTCCTGCTCGTACTGCCGAACGACGAGCTTGTTCCGCCGAGCGGAAGCCTTCCAATCGACTTTGCGGAAGTCGTCACCCTCGGTGTATTCGCGGAGGGATTCGAACTCGGTGCCGAGGCCACGCGTTCTGGAGCGCCGAATGCCCAGCTCCCGCAACCGTCCTTGCTGCTTCAGAAGATCGAATTCCCGGAGGGCAAGAACGTTGGGATACACCCGCACCGGCTCCTCAGTCTCGAGCCGGATTTCCTTCTCGACCAAGCCCAAGGGGCACGCGATCCGCACGAAGGTGCCCTGAAACGCGTCGTCCCCGCGCTCCTTGGGGGTCACCGTGTAGGCCACCGTTTTCTCATCTCCGGGAGGCAGCGTCATTCCAAACTCGTTGCCCTCCGCGGTCGAGCGTTCCGGCGCCTCGTCACGGATTCGGGCCTGCACTTGCTCCGCGCCATCGTTGGTCAGGGTCAGCGCGATCTTGTTCGGAACCCGGACCGAGAGGACGGGATCGAAGCTCCTCTTTAGGCGCAAATCCTTGCCACTCGGAGCAAGACGCAGCGTGACATAAGCGGCGATGAACAGAATTACGTCGTAGGCCAAGCCAAGGAGTGGCGCTCCGGCCAGAGCCCCGATTGCGGCGATCACGATCCCAACGGCCAAGAGGGCCCAGAGCCTTTTCGTGGGGATCATTTCAAGCCGCCCGCTGGTAGCATCTTAGGTAGTGGAACACGAGCTGACGGTCCTCAGCCCGGAGAAAACGATCCTAACGTACCCGCTGGCAAGCGTGGGACGCCGAGTGATGGCTCAGTTCATCGACATTCTCGTCATCATGGCGATCTCCACGACCGCGATGCTGATAGCGGGCGCAATTGCGGGCTACTTCAACTCGGGCATCGGGATAGGGCTGACCGTGTTCTTCGTGGCCGCCCTACCCTTTCTGTATTTCATCGTCTTGGAGGGCCTCTGGAACGGCCAAACGGTGGGCAAGCTTGCCTGCGGCCTTCGCGTCCGGATGGCGGATGGCACGCCGATCAAGTTCAGCGCCTCTTTGGGACGCAATCTCATCCGGGTTGCCGATTTTCTGCCGGTTGGATACTTCGTTGGACTGCTCGCTACTTTCACGACTCCTCGCGCGCAGCGTCTAGGCGATCTGATCGCGAACACCGTGGTGGTGCGAGACGCGAGGGCGATCCCGAGATTCACGCCCGCGCCGCATAAGGCAGGCATCCATCCGTTCGAAGCGCATGTTGGAGATCTCCGCGGGATGACTGACGAGGAATACGTCGTGCTCAAGCGTTTCTGCGATCGCTTCCCTGAGCTGTCGCAACAGGTCCAAGAGAGCTTGGTCAAGGACATCTGGATGCCTTTCGCCAAGGAGAAACACATCGATGCGATCGCCAACGTGCATCCGCTTTATTTGGCCGAGGCCACCGTGATGAAGTACGGGCGGATGAGAGGGCTGCTCTAAACGCGGAGCTCGGAGTTGCGAGCAGGGCACTCGTTTCGAGTTTCCTGATCCGAGTTTTCGTAATCCCCTTTCTGGGATCAGGTTTATGGGTAAAGCATGTGGACGGATGGGGATGGCTGGAGAATGGGGAGAAGCGGCAGTAGGAAGGGCCCTGAAATCGGGCTTGTCCACCGTGTTTTCCACTCGCGCCTACTGTACGCTAAGGCCTGATTTGAACCCGATTTAATTGGGCCTTAATCGTGTTCCAAGCTAATGCTTCGGCTTTTCCCCTAAAACGATGGCCCTTAATAGTAAATATAAATCTTTAATGCAAGTAGATAGTTTAAGAGAAGGGAATGTGGACATCGCAACGCGGCCCAGGCATGGAGCCCGGCGTGTGGTCCTCGAGCACTTTCGAAACTACACGCATTTAGACCTCGAGCTCTCACCAGGGTTCAATGTTTTGGCTGGACCAAATGCTCAGGGCAAGACAAACTTTTTGGAGGCCCTCTATCTGGTCGCGACGACCCGTCTGCTCCGTGGTCAGAAAGATGCGGAAGCCGTTCTGGACGGAGAGGAGAACGCTAAGGTTTCGGTGGAGCTCCTTGCCACGAACACGCAACTCTCGGTCACGTTGGAGCGAGGGATCCGCAAGCGCGCGGCGGTCAACGGTCTGAACGTGCCTAGGGCTTCCGATCTCATAGGCAGGATGCCCGCCGTTAGCGTCAGCTCCGTCGACCTTGCGATCGTGCGCGGCGAGCCGGCGGACCGACGGATGTTCTTGGATGTGGAGCTATCAAGTCTCTACACCTCCTACCTCCGCCATCTCACGCTGTACAAGCGAGCACTCGAGCAACGCAATGCGCTTCTCCGTGACTCTCGCGAATTGATGCAGCCGGAATCGGCATTCGAGCCGTGGGAAGTGCAGATCTCGCATCACGGGTCGGCGCTTCGGCAAGCAAGGGAGTTGTTTGTGAACAGCCTGGCGCCCCTAGCGAAAGATGCGCATGGCGAAATGTCGGCCGGAGAGACGTTGCACGTGGCCTACGTGCGTAGAGATGACGCAGAGGGGGAGGAGGGCCTCTACCGGGCATTGCAGACCAGCAGAAACGTGGACGTGGCACGCGGAGGGACCAGCGTTGGCCCCCATCGCGACGACGTGCTGATCGAGGTCGGAGGTCGAGACGCTCGATTGTTCGGATCGCAAGGCCAGCAAAGGACCGCGGTGATCAGCCTTAAGCTCGCTGCGATGGAGCATGCGAAAGAGACTCTCGGTGGGCCGCCTCTACTCTTGCTCGACGACATCTTCTCCGACCTCGACATCCGGCGCCGGGCGTTGCTGGTGGAGCGAGTGGGCGCGCTTTCGGGCCAAACGGTTCTCACATGCACGGAAGCAGAAAGCGCGGGACAAGCACTGTTGAACGAAGCAAGCGTCTTCCGCGTCCTTGGGGGGAGGATCGAGCCCGCATGAGAAGGCTAGGCCACATGCTTCCAGATGCCCTTGCGAGGGATGAGGTGCTCAGGGCGGCAAGAGCCCAGAAAGTGCTGCGAGATTGGCCGGCGATTGTCGGACCTGGTCTGGCGGAACGATCCCACCCCGATCGGTATGACCACGGCACGGTGTGGGTGGCCGTCGAGAGCTCGGCGTGGGCTCAGGAGCTTCGGATGGGGAAGGAGACGATCCTTGGCCGGCTCAGAGAAAAGTGTGGAGAGGCGACCCTGTTCCAGGATGTTCGCTTCGGTGTGCGGCCGATCCAGCGCCAGGAGCCGATCAAGAACGAGCCCTTCGACGAAGAGGGCCGGAAGGAGTCCATGCGGGCCCTCACCATCCGCGAGATCGCGGAGGCTAGGATCAAGAAGATGGGGGGAGAGGGGGCCTGAGACGGGTGTTGCGGTCTTGAGGTGTTGCGTGTTACGGGTTGCAGTGAAACCGTTAGCCTGAAGTGAAGCTGCGCGCGTCGCGTCGATGTGCAATTGCTTTGAAGATGCGGAATGAACTCTTTGTAGGGGTCAATAAGTCAAAGAAATTCCGTGCGACGTGTTCCGTGCTAGGGGAGCCGGAAGTAAAATAGGACCGTAGCGCGAGTCCCCGACGCTGCAATTTAATTCTAATGCCTCGTTGCCAATGGTGCAGACAAGATTCGCAGAGTGCCGACATCTGCGATTGGTGTAAACGGCCGCTTACGCCGGGTTGGGCGCCCACGGCTACGGCTACAGGTCCTTCAGGTGCAGTCGCCCTTGCCGGCACGGACCGGATGTCGTTTGTCCAAGACGAGCCGGACAAGAACGACCGGCTTCTCATGTTTTCCATGCTGGGTGTCGTCTTGGTGACCCTTCTGGCGTTCGGTTTTCAGTACATGAACCGACAACGGCAGCCGGCTCCCGCCGCGGCTGCGCCTGTCATCACCACCGCTATTCAGCCTCCGGCCGCCATCGCTCCCGCGGAGCCGGGGCCCATCCCGATGGAGCAGCGCGTGAGCTCGACGTATGTGCCGAACATGCAGGTTGCGCCAATCGTGCAGCAGCCCGAATATCAGCCAGAGGCGCCCCGATACACAGTTCCTCGCGCGTACAACGGCAGGCAGAACCGCAAGCTGAACGGCATCCTCGGCGCGACCGACGAGAATTGATCGCTCGCGCAAGTATTGGGTGTTAAGGTATTGGGTATTGGGGTCGGACCTCAAAAAAGACTGACCGGTGGCCAAGAAACAATCGACCGACTGCAGGCATCAGCCAAGCTTGTCGGGATTGAGGCCCACTAGCTCGGGCAAGACGAACAGTCCGTCTTTTCTAATCAGCTTCTCGTCGAAGTAGACCTCGCCTCCGCCGTAATCGGGCCGCTGGATGACCACCTTGTCCCAGTGGATCGCCGACTTGTTGCCGTTGCCACCCGGGCCGTCGTAAGCATTGCCAGGAGTGAAGTGGAAG
>JAXDKF010000239.1:0-13606 GCA_034667265.1 Fimbriimonadaceae bacterium | reverse complement strand
ATTACGTATCTGCTCTTCTTTCTCTGTCCGGTGATGTACTTCAGCGAGCAGGTCTATTACCGCTTGATCGACCGTCCCTACGGCCGCATCTTCTATGCCATCTATCACCTCAACCCGGTCGCGATGTTGGTGACGGCTTATCGCAAGACTCTGCTCGCGCCGCAGCCCTTCGTCCACGACGGCATTTCGCAGGCGCCGATCCCACTCAATTGGAAGCTCTTCGGCATTACCGCGGCAATGTCCGTATTCACCCTATGGTACGGCTACCGAGTGTTCAACAAGCTCAAGTGGCGTTTCGTGGAGCGGGTTTGACGCCGGCCATCGATGCCCCTAAGATCCGCATACGGGATCTGCACAAGACCTTTGTGGTGCACGACGTGCACGTTGGCACGATCAAGTCTTTGCTCCTCCGTGCCAAGCATCTGCCCAAGCCCAAGCGCGACTACAACGAGGTGCTCAATGGGGTCAACCTCGACATCCATCGGCGCGAGTGCGTGGCCATAGTTGGGCGAAACGGGGCGGGGAAGAGCACGATGCTCGGCATCATCGCGAACGTTCATCGGCCGACGAGCGGAACGGTGGAGATCAACGGCCGGATCGCGCCGCTTCTCGAGCTAGGCTCCGGCTTCCACCCGGACCTCAGCGGGATCGAGAACATCTTCTTCAACGGAATGCTGTTGGGGCTCACCCAAGATCAGATCAAGGAGCGGCTCAGCGAGATCGTCGCGTTTTCTGAGATCGGGGAGTACATCGATGCGCCGATCCGCACCTACTCCAGCGGCATGGTCGCCCGGCTCGGTTTTGCGGTGGCCAGCCACGTGGACGCGGAGATCCTAATCGTAGACGAATCCTTGGCGGTCGGGGACTACAACTTCGTCCGGAAGTGCTACGCGTTTATCCGCCGCTTCCAGATGCGAGGCGGCACCATCCTTTTTGTCTCGCACGCGGCAGCCGCCGTGACCGACATCGCCACCCGGTGCGTGTGGCTCGAAAACGGGGTGGTCAAGATGGACGGCGATCCGAAAGAGGTCATCCAGGCGTACCAGAGCGGCGGCGTATTGGCGGAAGGAACGCCCCTCCCTTGACGGGGGAGACTGATTCCTATACCCAGAATTGGGCCGAAGCCAAATGATTCAGACGGGCGACGTAGGAGCTCGCCTGAATCACTCCAGTGCTTTCCCCTCCTTTGTAAGGAGGGGTTAGGGGTGGTTGAGCTCCAGTTCCTAACCTTCGCACCGGCGACAAAACGTAGCTTCCAGCCTCGGCGCGATCGATAGCTCGATGCCGAACAGTCGACTCCTAAGGCAACGGGCCCGCGTATGAAGGAACCCCCATCCCCAACCCCTTCCCCCTATGGACCGGCACGATTCATCCGGCCAATAAGGGGGAGGGGCTCGGAATGCCTGTGCTAAAATCGGAAATTCGCCCCGGATCCTTGAGCGTTTTGCGCTGCATCCGGTCCCTTGTCGAAAGGTGAAGGAAACCCCCAAGTGAGCACCGTTTTAGAACCCACAACCCTCATCGCCCCGTACGGCGGCAAACTCGTCGATCTTCGCGTCCAAGAGCCCGAGCGCACAGCGCTCATCGACCGGGCGAAGAGCCTGCCGTCGATCCAGCTCACCCCGCGCTCGATGTGCGACCTCGAGCTGTTGGCCGTCGGCGCCTTTTCCCCGCTCGACCGGTTCATGGGCAAGGCCGATTACGAGAGCGTGCTCAAGGACATGAAGCTGGCCGACGGCACCCTTTGGCCCATGCCGATCACCCTCCCGATCCCGGATGAGAGCGCTTTTCAGGTCGGCCAGGAGGTCGTGCTCCGCAGCACCACCAACGCGATGCTTGCGGTCATGAAGATCGAGGAGATCTGGACCTACGATCCCAAGGCGGAGCAACAGGCGGCGCTCGGCACGACCGACGCGGCGCACCCGCTCGTTTCGGAGATGACCCGCTGGGGCAAGGCGTATGCAAGCGGCCCGCTTCGGGTGCTCAACCTCCCCACCTATTACGATTTCACCGAGCTTCGCCGAACGCCATCCGAGGTTCGGGACGCGCTCGCCAAGATGGGCTCCAAGAACGTGGTCGCGTTCCAGACGAGGAACCCGCTCCACCGCGCGCACGAGGAGCTCACGAAGCGCGCGCAGAAGGAAGTCGGCGGCTCGCTGCTGATCCATCCGGTCGTCGGCGTCACGAAGCCTGGCGACGTGGACCACTTCACCCGCGTCCGCGCTTATAAGGCGTTGGTGGACCACCACTACGACGATCACACGCTTCTCAGCCTTCTCCCGCTGGCGATGCGCATGGCCGGACCTCGCGAGGCCGTGTGGCACGCGATCATCCGCCGCAACTACGGGGTCACCCATTTCATCGTCGGGCGAGACCACGCGGGTCCTGGCAAGGACTCCACCGGCAAGCCGTTCTACGGCCCCTACGAGGCGCAGGACCTCGTCAAGAAGGTGGCGGAAGAGATCGGCGTGAAGGCCGTTCCGTTCTACGAGATGGTGTATCTCGCGGATGAGGATCGATACGAGGAAGCCGAGAAGGTCCCTGCCGGCGCAACGGTCAAGAACATCTCCGGCACGCAGGTCCGCGACGATTATCTCGCGGCCGGCAACCTCCTCCCGGAGTGGTTCACTCGCAAGGAAGTCGCCAAGGTTTTGGCCGACGCGTACCCGCCCAAGAATCACCAAGGCTTCTGCCTCTGGTTCACGGGTCTCCCCAGCGCGGGTAAGTCGACCATCGCCGACATCGTCGCGCTGATGCTTATGGAGTACGGCCGCCAGGTTTCCGTTCTTGATGGAGACGTGGTGAGGACGCACCTTTCGAAGGGCCTCGGCTTCAGCAAGGAAGACCGCGACACCAACATCCTGCGCATCGGCTATGTGGCTTCGGAGATCACCAAGCACGAGGGTGCGGTCATCTGCGCGGCGGTCAGCCCGTACACGGCGACCCGCAACCAGGTGCGCAATCTTGTCGGGGGCGAGAAGTTCATCGAGATCTTCGTCGACACGCCGCTCAGCGAGTGCGAGACGAGAGACCTCAAGGGGATCTATGCGAAGGCTCGGCGGGGCGAGATGACCGGCGTCACCGGCATCGACGATCCGTACGAAGCGCCCGCCAATCCGGAGATCCGGCTCACGACTCTCGAGTCCACGCCGGAGCAGAACGCGAAGCGCGTAATCGAGTATTTGCTTGAGAAGAACCTGATCGTCGAGGCGTAAGTTTCTCGGCGAGATATAGACAAACCCCGCTCGCGTAGCGAGCGGGGTTTGTCATTTGTGATTCTCCCCTCCCGTTGAGGGAGGGGCTGGGGGGTGGGTGATCAAGAGGTTCTCAATACGCTCTTCGTTTCCGACCTTCGCATGCGTTTACGATTGACGCAACAACTCGGCTCGTGTGATTCAGCACTTCTTCATTGCTGAACCGCAACACCAAGTAGCCCAGTTGCGAGAGCCTCTTATCGCGTGCGGGATCCCAATCCTCCTGCTTCTGATTGTGAGATTCACCATCGACTTCGATTACGAGTCTTACTGCCGGGCAATAGAGATCGACGATCGTTCGATCGTCGATGCCATGTTGGCGGCGAAACTTGTAGCCTGTTTGGGTTTTTCTTAGCTCCTGCCACAAAGTGTTCTCAGCGGCGGTCGCATTTCGGCGCAGGTTCCGCGCAAAGTCTTTGGGCGACATGCGATCCGAATCCGACATGTCCTGAGTGTATCTTCCAATTTAGGAACCAGAAGTTCACCCACCCCCGGCCCCTCCCTCAACGGGAGGGGAGATAAGAGGGAAGCGAAACACCATCCATCCGCTATGCGGATGGATGGTGTTTCTAAGTGGACCGTTCAACGCTGGCGACCAAGGATGTATTCATTCCGACCTCAGCGGGTCCGAGTCATCGACCGGAGGGCGATGCTACGTCCGAAGGATGCGGTTCGAAAACGAACCGGCCGTCGCGATAGTCAACCGTGACCGTCTCGCCGTCCTTGATCTCGCCGCGCAAGATGCGCTGCGCGAGCGGGTTCATGACCTCGTTCTGGATCGCGCGCTTTAAGGGCCGAGCGCCGAACACCGGGTCGTAGCCAGCGGTGGCGATCTGGACCATCGCTTCGTCCGTCAGGTCGAGCTCGATCCTTCGCTCTCTCAGCCTGTCGCCGAGCTTCTGCACCTGGATCTGGACGATCCTCTTGATCTCGTTCACGCCGAGCGGGCGGAAGATCACGATCTCGTCCAGGCGGTTCAAGAACTCGGGCCGGAAGAAGAGGCGCACCTGCTCCAAGACCTCGCGCTTGACTTCCTCGAAGTCAGCGCCAGCGGTCAACGGGTCACCGTAGAGGTTGGAGCCGAGGTTGCTCGTCAGGATGATCACTGCATTGCGGAAGTCCACGGTGCGCCCCTGCCCGTCGGTCAGCCGACCGTCGTCCAGCAGTTGGAGGAGGATGTTGAACACCTCGTGGTGCGCCTTCTCGACCTCGTCAAGAAGAATCACCGAATAGGGACGGCGACGCACCGCTTCCGTGAGCTGGCCGCCCTCTTCATAGCCGACATATCCGGGAGGCGCGCCGATCAGACGAGCGATGGAGTGCTTTTCGCCGTACTCGCTCATGTCGATCCGCACCATCGCGCGCTCGTCGTCGAAGAGGTATTCCGCCAACGCCTTGGCCGTCTCCGTCTTGCCGACGCCGGTGGGACCTAGGAATAGGAACGAGCCGATCGGGCGATGTGGATCGGCCAACCCACTACGCGCGCGCCGAACCGCGTCGGCCAAGGCCTGCAGCGCCTCGTCCTGCCCGACCACGCGCTCGCGTAGGCGATCCTCCATGGTCAGGAGCTTTTGCATCTCGCCTTCCAGGAGCTTGCTCACGGGCACGCCGGTCCACTTGCTCACGACCTCCGCGATGTCTTCCGCGTCGACCTCTTCCTTGAGCATCTTGCCGGTGGCCTGCACGCGCTCCAACTCCTTGGCTTCTTTGGCGAGCTCTTCCTGTAGCTTCGGAATCTGGCCGTGCTGGATCTCCGCCGCCCGGGCGTAATCGTAGGCCGAGCTTGCGCGTTCGAGCTGCAGACGCAGGTCGTCGAGCTCTTCCTTGATCTTGCGGACGCGCTCGATGATCTCCTTCTCTTGCTGCCATCGGGCGCGTAGCGCGCTCGCCGCCTCGTTCATCTCCGCGAGCTTTCGCTCGGTGTCGGCCAGTCGCTGCTTGCTGACCGGATCCGTTTCCTTCTTGAGGGCTTCGCGATCGATCTCCAAATGCCGGATCTGCCGCTCGACGCTGTCGATCTCCACCGGAACCGAGTCGATCTCGATCTTCAATCGAGACGCCGCTTCGTCGACCAAGTCGATTGCTTTGTCGGGCAGGAACCGGTCCGTTATGTACCGGTGCGAGAGAGTGGCCGCGGCGACGATGGAAGAGTCCGTGATGCGCACGCCGTGGTGGATCTCGTAGCGCTCTTTAAGGCCGCGAAGGATGGAGATGGTGTCCTCCACGCTCGGCTCCCCGACGAGGATCGGTTGGAACCTTCGCTCCAGCGCCGCATCCTTTTCGATGTACTTGCGGTACTCGTTGAGGGTCGTGGCGCCTACGCAGCGCAGCTCGCCGCGCGCGAGCATCGGCTTGAGCATGTTGGCGGCGTCCATCGAGCCCTCGGCTTTGCCCGCCCCGACCAGCGTGTGCAGCTCGTCGATGAACAGCACGATGCGCCCGGCCGCTTTCTTGATCTCGTCGAGCACGGCTTTGAGCCGCTCCTCGAAATCGCCTCGATATTTGGCGCCCGCAACGAGCGCGCCGAGGTCCAGCGAGACTACGGCTTTGTCTTTCAAGCTGTCCGGCACTTCGCCGTTGACGATGCGCTGGGCCAGGCCCTCTACAACGGCGGTCTTGCCCACACCGGGCTCGCCGATGAGCACCGGATTGTTCTTGGTGCGCCGGCTGAGAACTTGGATCACGCGGCGGATCTCTTCGTCTCTCCCGATGACCGGATCGAGCTTGCCTTGGCGCGCGCGTGCGGTTAGATCGATCGCGTATTTCTCGAGGGCTTGGTATTTGTCCTCGGCGTTCGGATCGGTGACACGCCGGCCGCCTCTTAACTCTTCGATGGCTTGAGCGATCAGCTCTTTGGTGACGCCGTGCGACCTCAGCAGCTTGCCCGCGTCGCCGGTGTCGGATGTGGTGGCGAGCAGCAGGTGCTCGGTGGAGATGTACTCATCTCCCATCGTGTCCGCCTCGGAAAAGGCGTCGTTGAATACTTTCTGAAGCCGGTTGGAGAAGGCGGTGCCGTAGCTGGCCGCGCCCGTGACCTTGGGCAGCTCTTCTAGGTTCTTCTGGAGGTCGACTCGCACGCGGTCAGGGTCGGTGCCGACCTTTTCCATGAGCGGCCGTGATGTGCCGCCGTTCTGTTCCAGCAATCCAAGCAGCAGGTGCTCGACGTCCACGGTCGAGTGCTGGAATCGGGCTGCGATGCTCTGGGCATCCTGAATGGCCTCTTGGGCCTTGATGGTTAATTTGTCGAAACGCATGTGTCTATTGAGTCCACCACGCTCAAGTGATTTACCTCACCTATTATTACATTCGAGAGCGTCTCACCGTTCCATTTTGGGACCACTTTGCTCGGCATTCCTGGCGGGTTAACCAAAGGCATCCCAACAGTTGCCCGCTGATGTCGCACTCTATAGGTGTGGAGGGCATGATCTTTGTCTTGATAGCGCCGTTCGCACTGGTGGTGCTAGTCGTAGGGCTGATCTGCTTGGTGACGTTGCGTCGGTGCAAGAGGATTACATCTAGGCAGTTCTGGGCGTGTTTGGTCGTGGCAGGAGTCCTGTGGGCGTTGCCGCTTCTTCCGCTTTTCTACTACTCGACTTTCACGGAGGGCCTTTACTCGGCAGCGCGAGACGGCAACGTCGCAAAGGCTAAGACTTTGCTCAGCCTCGGAGCCGATCCGAACGCGGACTGCGAATTTGGCTATGCGCTGGAAGCGGCGGTTAGCAGCGGTCACGAGGAGGTTGCGAAACTTCTCTTGGACCACGGGGCCAATCCCGATCTGCGAACCGAGGGTCGCGGCGACTACCGCTCGCTTGTGAGGATGGCGGGCGATAACGGCGATTGGGACCTTGTGAAGCAACTCAAAGCAGCCGGCGCCAAACCCTAACTTTGGGGCGGCAGGGCGGCAGTGTTCTGAGATCCACGCTTTGTCAATGATCTAAGTCGTGCTGGTTCAAACAACAAGTCCCGCGTCAGATACTGTACGGGTATGGAGTTCATGGGGCTTTGCTGCGGTGCTCCATTCCTCCTTGCCTTTGTAATAGCATGGACACGGCTGCATCGCGCGGGGACCATCTCCCGAAAGCTCTACTTGGGCGTTTTCGCGGGCATTGGTGTCCTAGCTTGTCTTGCTGTCGCATCCGAGATTAGATACCTCGTCTTTGTTGAGGACCTCGCAAATGCAGCGTGCGAGGGGAATGTGTCCAAAGCGGAGTGGCTCTTGTCCCACGGATCCGATCCAAACGAACCAGATGAAAATGGAGTGCTGCCGCTGCAATGCGCGGTGGTTAACGATCACCCGGATGTTGTCCGCGTGCTGCTTGCGCACGGCGCAGATCCGAACATCTCGGTTGGAATAGACAAACAAGCCAGCGTCCTCCGTTTTGCCGGGGATCACCAGATGCCCGCGACAGTGAAGCTCCTCAAGGCTGCCGGCGCCCGCCCGTAGTTTTCGTCCCGATCAACCACTCCCGGCGGTAATCATCGGGCTTCGTCTCAACCTCAAAACCCACCGACTTCATCGTCTTGATCCACTCGCGACGAGGAAACAAACCGCACGCGTGCCGGTCCAGCTCAACGTGCATGCTGCCGTTCTCCTCTCGCAACATGAACGCGTAATGCAGCTCATATCGGTTGTCCTTGGGATCCTCGTCGAGGGTCCACTCTAGATATCGGAGCCCTCGCTTGCCCTTGTCATGCCCGCCGTGCTTGGTGCTGGGCTTGAAAGTCTCCTTGAAATAGTCGGGGACCAGCACCGCCGTGCCGCCCGTTCTCAAATGGACATGTGCCGTGACCATCGCGCTACGCAGATCCTTGAGCGAGGTCATGTAATCGAGCGCGTCGTGGATAAAGACGGCGTCATAGATCGTCCCAAGCCGCAGCGTGCGCATGTCGGCCACGTGGTGCTCGCACTCGGGATTGAGCGACTTGCTCACTTGCACCATTCCCGCCGAAAGATCGGTCAGCGTCATTTGCATCCACTTCTTCAAATGCGATGCGTTGTTGCCGCCGCCGCAGCCGAGCTCGAGCGCGGTTTTGACCGGCTGCCGCTTGCGCTCTTTCAGAATGCCGCGCGCGAACTCCGCCTCCTCTTTATAGGGCTCGGGATCGGAGACGAGCGGCCACCACTTGGCAAGCTCCTGATAGAGCTTCGGCTGAGAATCCATCATAGGCAAGACAGCGCCCGCCTATTTTCCGATGCAGAAATCGGCGAAGATGCGCTCGATCATGTCAGCGGACGCGGTCTCGCCCGTGATCTCGCCGAGGTGGTTGGCGGCGGATCGCAGCAGGGTGGAGAGAAGATCGTCCGGTTGTTCTTGTTGGATGGTTGTTGCGGCGTCCACTAAGGCTGCGCGCGTCAACGTGAGAAGCGGCTCGTGGCGCTCAGCGATTGGCGGCACCTCGAGGCCCTTGGCTTCTTCCGCGTATCGGCTCACGAGGTCCACGAGGCTTTCCATGCCGGCACCGGTCTTTGCTGAAACGAGCGTGTGTGCGTCTCCATGGCCTTCGCCGGCGATGTCGGATTTGTTTCCGATTTGATGCGTCCAGTTGGAAGCCGAGCGCGCCTGGTGAAGAGCTACGTTGTCTGGAGCGAGGCTCGCATCGAATACGAACCATGTCATGTCGGCGTGGGCCATTTGCGAGTGCGTTCTTTGCACGCCCATCGCCTCGGCCACGTCTTCCGTTTCCCGGATGCCGGCCGTATCGATGAGCACGACCGGCACGCCGCCCATGTCGATCTGCTCTTCTACATAGTCGCGCGTGGTGCCCGGGATCGGCGTGACGATGGCGCGCTCTCGGCCGACCAGCGCATTGAAGAGGGAAGACTTGCCCGCGTTGGGGGGGCCGACAATGGCGATGCGCAATCCTCGCCGCATGATGTGGCCGAGTCTCGCGGTTCTGAGCAGGGTCTCTATTCGCACTTTGAGGTCCTCCAGCTCTTTCAGTGCGGAGTCCCTGTCCAGGGGACCGATCTCTTCTTCGAAGTCGACGCTCGCCTCGACCGCGGCGAGGATCTTGAGCACGCGATCTCTGAGGGCCGAGACTTCTTTGTGGAGCGCGCCCTCGCGTTGGAGATTGGCGATGCGGAGCTGCGCATCCGTTTGCGCCTGCACCGTGTCTGCGACCGCCTCGGCTTCTGTGAGATCCAGGCGGCCATTCAGAAATGCTCTTTGCGTGAATTCCCCCGGCTCCGCATGCCGTGCACCGCTTTTGATGCATGCCTCCACTAGCGCGCGAACCGATGCCGGCGAGCCGTGGCAGGAGAGCTCTACTGCCTGGTCGCCTGTGTAGCTGTGGCCTTCGGAGAAGGGAAGCGCCAGGCCGTCGTCGCCCGTTCTGTACCGTCCGTACACCGCCTTGTGCGACTCCGGCTCCGCAGGCCAGGGGCTGAACACTTCGCTTGCCACCAACCACGCCTCCGGCCCCGACACCCGCACGATGGCCACCGCGGCGGGTTGGCTGCCCGTTATCGGTGCGACGATGGTGTCGAAGGGGGACATGAATGTAGCATCGGCCCTCTGGGCGATGACTCGGACGTGCAAACACTACCCGCGGTCAACGTTACACGGGAAGAGTTGAATGTGCGTAGCATCGGCCCTCTGGGATGACTCGGACGCGCAACCACGGCTGCAGTCAACTCGGACGCGCAAACACTGCCCGCGTTCAACGTTACACGAGAGAATTTTAAAAGGTCCGATTCGTCGCCCGGAAGGCCGATGCTACGCAGGCCGATCTACGTTTGCGTGCCGAGCCAAGCGATACTCGAGTAGTCCACCTCGCTCGATCCCATGAATTGCCAGCCATGCAAGCCCGCTTTCGCCGGGTTGTTGAGCACATACCTGACGGTGCCTTCATGCGATAGGGGACAGCGCACGATGCGATCATAGTATTCGCGTTGCCAAAAGCGGCCATCTCGCTTCAGCAGCTCGTTCGCGTGTCGGGCGGACCAAGTCTTCCAGGAAAGGATGATTTGCGAAAGCTTGTGCTCGCCGTAAGGCTGCACAACAACGTGGACATGGTTGGGCATGACGCACCACGCATGCAGACCATAGCGCGCGCGATCGAAGTGGAAGAGGGTGTCACGGATGATCTCCGCCACGCCGGGACGTGCTGGAAGGCATTCTCCTAATCCTTGGTCCAGGTAGCGCTCGGCCCTTCCCGCAGTCTTCCAGCGGATCTCGCTGATTTCGCGAACGGTTAGGTCTCGCCCAAGCTTGCGGCGCAGAAGGTCTTCTTCGTGCTTGATTTCGTTCCGGTACTGAACAACGAGGTGCCTGGGCAGGGAATCTGCGGTTCGGAACGTCACGAAGTACGACGCTCCCTCGAGCGTCCAGTGCGGCAAGCGTGCTCCGCGTCGCTTGTCGACGACAGCCATACAGAGAGATATTAACAAATCAGTGTCAAGGGGGCTCAATATTCCGCGCCGGAGGAGGCTCCGCTGCACAGTCATCGCCCAGAGGGCCGACGCTACTTGAGGGCCGATGCTACTTAAGATGCTGCTTTACGCCCCTCGCGCTCGACCTTGCACGCGGGACGAGATTCCGAGGCGGAGTCATCGCCCAGAGGGCCGATGCTACACTTTGCCCAATGAAGCTCTTCGTAGACACCGGCGACATCGCCGAGGTGAGTCAGGCCGCCGATTGGGGCATTCTCGACGGCGTCACGACCAACCCGACGCTGATCGCAAAATCCGGCAAGGGCTTCAAGGAAACGGTCCTCAAGATCTGCGAGCTCGTGCCAGGCGGAGACATCAGCGCCGAGGTCGTCGCTACCGACTACGACACCATGCTCAAGGAGGCCCTGGAGATCTCCAGCTGGCATCCGCAGATCGTGGTCAAAGTGCCCCTGATCGAGACCGGCGTGAAGCTCGTGCGCACCCTTTCCGAGCGCGGCATCCGCACCAACGTCACCCTCGTCTTCAGCGTGCCGCAGGCGCTCATGGCGGCCAAAGCCGGCGCTACTTACATCTCCAATTTTGTGGGCCGCGTCGACGACATCTCGGGGGATGGAATGGAAGCGGTCGCGGACACGGTGGAGATGGTCGAGACCTACGGCTTCGAAAGCGAGGTCTTGGTCGCTTCTGTCAGAAACCCGCTGCATGTCGTGCAGGCTGTGCAGGCGGGCGCCCACGTGGCCACGATGCCCTTCAAGATCATGCAGATGCTGTTCAAGCATCCGCTAACCGACAGCGGGCTCAAGCGGTTCCTGGACGATTGGAACGAAGCGGGGCTGAGCATTTTCGAGCGCCATAACGCGAGCGTCTAGCCTAGCTTCGCCAGCCTGCCGCACGGTCTCAGTGCGGCTAAACTGATGCCGCACGTTTTAGGCTATGCGGCCCGTCGAACCCAAAAGGAACCCCAAACAGTGCCCGTTAAATCCAGCGCAATGCGATATCAGGACGAGGTGGTCCGGATCACCCAGAAGGCGCTCGACGACGTCTGCCGGTCCGCGCTTGCGATCCCGGCCGACAAAGCCGATTGGATCCCGCAGGGCGAAGCGCGCTCCGTTCTGAACCAGATGCAGGAGATCGCGGTCGCCGCGACCTGGTTCATGAATGTGATCCAGGATCTTCGCATCCCCAGGGAAAAGGATCAGGGCATCGACGAGACGATGGTTCGCGCGCGAGAGGGCTTGAAGACGATAGACGCCTGCGTTGATATGGCCCGCGCAACAACGTCGGACCTGTGCCGCGCCATCGCATCGTTTCCGGAGGAGGCGCTCGAGGTGGAGGTCACGCTGCCGTTCGGCCCGGGGCAGGCCGTCTCAATGGGCAGCGTGCTTTATCTCCACGCGTGGAACCTTACGTATCACCTGGGCCAGATCAACCAGATCCAGCTTATGCTCGGCGACCGCGAAATGCACTAGGTCGTCGCAGGTCCCGCTTGCACCCCAGCGACCGGCGTTTTGCGTCGCCACATGTGCGCGATCCAGTAGTCGATCGAGTACGCGCCCGCGCCGATGGCGGCTAGCGGTATCGCCATGCCGATCGCGAGCAGATGGAACTCGAAGCCCTCGCCCTTCTGATTGCCGAACCAGTTCATGAACAGTCCGTTGGGCAGGTGGGTCCCGATGATGGCTCCGGCCATGATGGCGATGATGCCCAGCGCGGAAGCTCTCGTGAGAGTGCCGGTGATCAGGCCGATGGCGGAGAAGAACTCGCCAAAGATGACGAGCAGGGCCACGATCTCCGGCATGCCGCCCGATTGGAACGCCGCCGCTGTTCGCTCGAAGCCCATTCCTCCGAACCAGCCGAATACCTTTTGCGACGCGTGGGCGAACATCACTCCGCCTAGAATGAGCCGCATGATCAGCAGCGATAGATCGACGTCCCTGTTCTTCATAGCGATTGTCTCCTGAGCCTATGACTCAGCGAGGGGCCTTGAAGTTTGGGTTGGGGCTGGGGGCTCGGGGCGCTGGGCGCTTGGCGTTAGGAGCTGGGCGTTGCGGGGTAGGCGGTAGGCGGTAGGCGGCAGGTATCCGCCGCACGAAAAAATAGGACCAGCTGCAACACCCGACCGCCCGCTAGCGTTAGAAATTGAAACCCCGCCAAACCGGCGCGCGCACCCCGAAAAACCTCCCAGAAACGGGCAGGCGAAACGGAACCGCGAAGACTGGCAAGGCGTGGGAAGAAGAGACAGACGTCGGGCTCCAAAGCCCAGACGAAGGCCAAAGACGGAGCAAAGGGGCAAAAAGAACTTCAGCCCCTCCCGGAATCGGCCGAAAATCTCCCGAGGACTTGACACTGCGCGGTCGCGCAGGTATCATTTCCTCTTGCCGCCAGCCCTAACGGCTGATGGCCGGCGACAGAGCACTTTGACAGTTGTATAGCGTTTTTTCAAAATACTAGCGAAGCATGCATCGAGCACTCGATAAAGCTGAGAGTACGAAGCTAAAGAGGGTGTGCGACGAATGCCTAGGGACAGATTGCCGACGAAGGACGCGTAAGCGGCGATACGCCCAGGGGAGCTGCACAGAAGCGTTGATCCTGGGATTTCCGAATGGGGCAACCCCATCAGAGTAATGTCTGGTGACCCATGCCTGAACACATAGGGCGTGAGGAGGGAACCTGGTGAACTGAAACATCTTAGTAACCAGAGGAAGAGAAATCGAAGAGATTCCGCAAGTAGCGGCGAGCGAAAGCGGAAGAGCCTAAACCGATTGGCTTGCCAATCGGGGTCGTGGGGCCATCACTACCTCCCCCAAACTGAGGCACCTAGCTTCAGTTTGAGGTTGGTAGAAAAGGATACTGATCGAGTTAACGGAACAGAACTGGAACGTTCGGCCGCAGAGGGTGAGAGCCCCGTATGTAAAAACTTTAGATCTAATTCAGGTGGTACCCGAGTAGCACGGAGCAC
>JAXDKF010000238.1:0-9688 GCA_034667265.1 Fimbriimonadaceae bacterium | reverse complement strand
ACGCAGGCAAGCAAACCGATCATCGCACTAGCATACGTGATGTCATCGAACTCAACTGCTCCGGCTTAACGCTCAACGCTTAGCGCTTTACGCTTCCCTATTTCTTGACCCGCTCGTCAAGGACCTTTCGACCCTTCGGCGCAGCAACGGAAAACAAAGACTTTTCATTGGGCGAGTTGCTCAGCATGCGGATCTCTTGGAGCATGTACGGCTCGACCGCGTCGGCGCTCGCATCGCCCATCCACCACGGCGCTCTGAATTGCGCGATCCGAAGCGGAAACGCCGTGTCGCCCTTATCCGAATAGTGCACTACTATCCGGCCGAGCTTCTTAGACGTGAACTCGATTGCCTTCCGTCCAACCTCTGAAGGTGTGAACTTGACCGGCTTGTCCTTCTCGACCAGCGTTTCGAAGCCCTTGTCGCCGGCCAGGAAGTAGAGCAGCGGCTCTTCCTCGCTCGCCTCATAAACCGCCTTGTAGGGCTTGGTCAGCTTGATCGAGCCGTCGTCCGACATCTCATCGGTCAGCACGGCCAAGCCGTCGGAGACCACGATCTTTCCCCCTCCCCAATAGTCGGAGGAGGACTCCAGCCGAAAGCGTCCGTTTTCGCCCAGCCACAGGTGCATGCTCGAGTCCTCGTCGTAGCGGTTGGCGTTGGTCTCCCGATTGTAGTAGGTGACCACGAGATGGCCAGTCCTCAAGGCTCCGGCGGTCTGAAACATCTGCCGAAGAACCGGTTCAGCGGAGCGATCGACGGGGGCGGGTATGTCGGCAGGCTTGTCCTGAGGGAGCAGGACGAGCGCACAGGCGGCGAAAGTGAGCAACATTTTGCTTAATATACGCTTGCGGCGGGCTCCGGCGACTCCCGCCAAGAACCTGGCAGGCTTAAAAGCGTATCATCTAGGGTGCCGATGGAGTCAGCCCTCGCCCAGCCTGCTGCAACCACAGACGCCGGTTGCGGCTTTTTCTCGCGCACGCCTGAATCCATCTTCACACCCGAGGACTTCAAGGGCGATGAGGCCCTAATGATCCAAGCGGCCAACGATTTCAGCCGCAAAGAGGTCTTTCCAGTCGCGGAAGCGCTGGATCACCAGGACGACGACCTCATGCCCAAGCTGATCCGCAAGGCGGGCGAGCTCGGCTTCTGCGGCATCGATTCGCCGGAGCAATACGGCGGTCTCGGCCTCGGCAAGAACCTCGCCGCCCGAATCCTGGAATTCTTGAGTCTCAACGCCTCGTTCAGCGTCACCATCGGCGTGACGAGCGGGATCGCTCAGGTAGGTCTTTCATGGTTTGGGACCGACGAGCAAAAGGCCAAATACCTGCCCAAGCTCGCGAGCGGAGAATGGATGGGCGCCTACGCGCTCAGCGAGCCCAACAGCGGCAGCGACGCCCTGTCCGCCAGCACCCGCGCCGATCGTCGCGGAGACAAATACATCCTGAACGGCACCAAGATGTGGATCTCCAATGCCAAATGGGCGGAGTTCTTCCTCGTCATGGCGAAGGTCGACGGCGAACGCTTCAGCGCGTTCTTGGTGGAGCGTGGCTTCCCCGGCCTAGAGATCTCCCGCGAAGAGCACAAGATGGGTCTCAAAGGCTCCTCCACCGCGCGCGTACTTCTGGAGAACTGCGAAGTTCCTGCGGAGAACCTGCTCTATGAAGAGGGCAAAGGCCACCACGTCGCGCTCAACGCGTTGAATCTGGGCAGATTCAAGCTTTCTTCCATGTCGATCGGCCCCTTGCGCTCATCGATCGAGCTTGCCGCGCGATACACGCAAGAGCGGAAGCAGTTCGGCGAACAGATCTCCCACTTTGGTCTCATCCGCAAGAAGCTCGCGCTCATGGCGATGCTCCACTGGACATCCGAATCGATGATCTACCGCACCGGTGCGCTGATCGATACCGCCTTCGAGAATTGGGGCGGCACGGTGGAAGGAAACAAACGCGCGGCGGAGGAATACGCGGTCGAGTGCAGCATGTGCAAGGTCTTCTCCACGGAGGCCGAAGCGCTGGGCATCGACGAAGCCCTCCAGTGCTACGGCGGCTACGGCTTTACGGAAGAATTTCCCATCGCCCGCAACTATCGCGACGCGCGTGTCAGCCGGATCTACGAGGGCACCAACGAGATCAACCGGGTCTTCATTGGCACGCGTCTTATGCGCCGTATCCGGGAGGGCCGTGCGGAAGGAAAAGCCGTTAGCGACTCTTTCGTGGCCGAGCTGGCCGCTCGGGCAGTGGCTGCCAACCCGCAAGAGCAGGTGGCGCAGGGCGCTCTATCCGATTTGTTGATGTACCAGTATGCGGAGCAGTCCGCACGCCTGCGCGCAAGACAAGGCGGTTTGCATGAAGCGCTTTACGGCAGGTTTTTAGATTGGGTGAACCCGCGAGCCGCGGAAGCGTTTCAAGCCGTGGTCAAGGAGCCTGTCGACCTGCCTGCTCCGAGCGGCGTGGGCGTGGACGAAATTGCTGAAGCCGTTCTCGGTCGAAAGCTGCCGTAAGCGGGTGCAGCGGATTCCCCGATGCCCTGGCCAGCAGTGCATGTGCGTGAAGTTTATAGACCCTGGTCCTAGGGCGTATTTAGACAGGCGTCTAAATAAGTGTTACACTTCTTTCATGCTGTTGATCGCCACGTTGCTGATGGCTCAAGCCGCGTCCAAAGAGATCACGTTTAAGGGCGCCGACGGGTTCGAGCTTAACGGAACTCTGCTCATTCCCAAAGCGGCCAAGCCGGTCTCGGCGCTCCTCCTTTTGCCCGGCTCGGGTCCGATGGATAGGGATGAAAATGTCCTGCAGGCAGGATTTAAAACCGACGTTCTCAAGCAAATCGCGGAGCGGCTGGCGCAGGAAGGCGTGGCAACCCTACGCTTCGACAAGAGAGCGGTGGCCCACTACCGAGACAAGTGGCCCAAGGATCACTCGAAAGCCGGGGAATTCTTCGGTTGGGACAAGTTCGTCGGCGACGCCAAGGCCGGATACGACTACTTGCGCGCGCAGCCCGAGATCGATCCATCGAAGGTCGGTCTATTGGGGCACTCGGAAGGGTCCCTGATATCGCTGCAGATCGCCAGCGACCTGGAAAACACACCGTCCCGACCTGCGGGCCTCGTGCTTCTTGCGGGCAACGGCCGCACCCTGGACGTCGTGCTGCTCGAGCAGCTCCACGCCAAACTTCCTAAACAGGCTCCCGCCGATCAAGCGACTGTAATGCTCGACTACGCGGAGAAAGCTGTCGAGCAGATCAAGAAGGACGGAACTGTGCCGCCCAATACTCCCCCCGCTCTGCAAGGTCTGTTCAATCCATCGTCACTGAGCATCTTGCGTAGCTACTTCATCACGGATCCGATCGCACTCGCAAAGAATTACTCGGGCGACGTGCTGATCGTCAACGGCGAGTTCGATAATCAGGTCTCGCCCGAGAGGGACGCCCAGGTTCTCTACGCGGGGCTGCGGTCAAGGCCAAAGGGCACTGCAGAAATCGTAATCATCCCGGGCGCGAGCCATGGCTTGAAGGCTACGACAAGCATCGAAAAGGATGCCTACGAGGGCCCGGTCCTACCGCAAGCAATAGGTGCCATCGCGACCTGGGCGAACAAGCACCTGAAATGAAAATGGGCTCACCGGCGCCGTTGCCGATGAGCCCAAACTGCCTAGCGATGACCCTTAGTCGTCGTTGCGGACTTCGGTGGTCTCGACGCGGCGATACTCGCCGTCGTTGTCGGTGTCCACGTAGGTCTCGTTTGTGCTGACGTAAGTGTTGTCGCTGTCCTTGTCGTAAGCGATCTTGTCGCCAACGCCGGTGACGTTGTTGTCGTTGTCGATCTTATCGACCCCGGCAACAGCGGCGCCGCTCGCGCCCGCTCCAACTAAGCCGCCGACCACCGCGCCCACGGCCATTCCGCCAGGGCCGAGAGGGGCTCCCGCAACTGCGCCGGTGATAGCGCCGCCCGCGCCGCCAAGGGCCGCGCCCTTCTTAGCGTCGCCCTTGGGATTGTCGTCGATGCCGTGCTGAATGTTATCGTCTTTGTAGTGCTTGTCAGCCATTGATCCAACTCCTTCTTGCGGCGTCTAGCGCCGATCGCTGGATTGTTTTGACCCTGTGTTATCTGCCTGTGTTTCGACCGGAGCGACCGAATGCGTCCGCCTTTCTGCCGCCACAGCGGCCAGCTATCTCACGGCGCTTCGAGCTCTTTAACAGCGGTTACGTTCTCGATCTGCGTCCGGTCACGGATGAATGCTGTGAAATCGAAGGAAGAGACTCGGTCTACCCGCATGATGCGGATGTCGATGGGAAATTCCTCGCGGTTCTTGCGCAGCGCGGAGATGGTGATCGTGTTGTCTAGCAGCTTGGAATTCCCGGTGACGTAGTACCGGTGGAGTCCATCGAAGTGACTGTTGCGATAGCGCTCGGGCATGATGAGCTCAGGCATGACCTGCCCGAGCGCCTCATCGGCGGTCCAACCGAACATGCGCTCGCTCTCGCCCGACCACTCGATGATCCGGTTTTCGCGGTTGATAGAAACAACGGCGTCGAGAGCGCCCTCCAGGATGCGATTGACGCGCCGGATCGCGAGCTCCACTTGGTCCGTGCCGGCCCTATGTTGGCCAACGTGCAGAATTTGAGCCAACGTTGCGCCCTTGTCCTTATGCTGGATCGGCTTCACCCGCACCATCACGTAGATCCAGTCGCCGTTGGCGAGACGATGTCTTCGCTCATACAGCCGCCCGGTCTTGGCAAACTCCTCATAGTCCGTTGACAACGCCGCGAGGGTGTCACTCGGCCGCACCAGACGCAAGTCGCTCGCAAGGAAGGTCTCTCGCTGGTAGCCATAGACCTCCACCGCGCACGCATTGACGTCCAGGAAGGTCATTGTTTCCCTGTCGACGATCCAGATCGGGACGATGCTGTCCTGATACAGGATCTCGAGCAGCCTTCCGGGATCGGTATCGACCGGCGCCTTCTTCCCCACGGACGTCATTACACCCGACCTGCATCCTGCAGGCTCGACATTCCGATCCGGCTCGTTTGAGCTAGAATCCGAACAGTGAGGCCCCAGCACAAGGCTTTCAGGATTCTGTTCGCGCTGCTCCTTTTCTTAGGAGCGTCCGCACCTGTGCTGTCCGCGCTTCCCTGCTCCGAGGCACCCAAGCAGGTCGCAGCAGCCATGGCCTGCGAGGACTTGCCTTGCTGTAAGAAGCAAAAGGAGCCTGCTCCGGCCAAGAACTGCGGCACGCAAAATCAAGCGGACTGCGGATGCATGACGACTCCAGATGGGCTGCTTGCCGGTACGCCCATGCTGGCCATTGCGCCGAGCCTCATCGTTGCGATCGCCGTTCCGGAACCTGTCTTAATGCGGGTCGACAGCGGCGCCACAATAACCGTTTCTAGGATTCCGGAACCCGTCGACCACTCGCCGCCAAAGGGTCCAGCCGACCCGTCACAAAGCCGCGCGCCTCCGGTCCTCTGAGATCGCTCCCGCTGGGGAGCCTTCATCATCGTCTCAGACCTGAAACCGGAGAATTCATGACAATCAGCCCATTTTTGTTTCTGGCTTGGCCAGGCATGACATTGCCCCCACTGCCAATGAGAACGCCTACGCTCCAGCACGAGCAGCATCAGCACACGCAGCCCGCGCCGGCGAAGCCAAAGGAGCCGATGCAGATGCCCATGCAGCATGAGCATCACAGCCACGGCGGAATGACGGGCGCGCTCGGCCCCTGGCCGATGAGCCAGGAAGGCAGCGGAACCACATGGCTGCCGGCAAGCTCGCCGCACTACGCCATCATGCTCATGCCCAAGTGGGGGCCGTACATGGTCCACGTGATGGGCACCGCGAACGCCGGATACGTCGATGCCGGAGGAAAGCGGGGAGAGAGCCAGCTCTTCAGCAACTCCATGGTCATGCTGCAGGCTGCGCGCAATACAGGACCGGGGACGCTGGCGCTTCGCGGCATGTTCTCCCTGGATCCCGTGTTCATGGGCAAGCGCGGCGTGCCAAACCTCTTCCAAACGGGAGAGACGGCGAACGGCAAGCCGCTCAAGGACCGGCAGCATCCGCACGATCTGATCTCGGAGCTCGCGGCTTCGTATTCGCAGCGTGTTGGGGGAGATCGCCGACTGTTTTTCTACCTTGGCGTGGCCGGAGAGCCGGCACTGGGCAACTCCATGTTTCTCCATCGACCAAGCGGGATGGAGACTCCTGAAGCGCCGATCTCCCACCACTGGTTCGACAGCACGCACATAAGCTATGGAGTCGCAACCGCGGGACTAACTCTGGCCGATAAGTGGAAGTTCGAGGCGTCGGCCTTCAACGGACATGAGCCGGACGAGAACCGCTACGACATCGACAAGATCAGTCTCAACTCGGCCTCGGGCCGCATCACCTTCAACCCCAACGCGGACACGACGCTGTCGGCTTCGTACGGGTATCTGGATTCCCCCGAGGCACTCGAGCCGGGCGTAAACCAACATCGCATCACCGCGAGCGTGCACCTGAACAAGCCGATGGGAGAGGGCCGCAACCTCGCGTCCGCCTTGATGTTCGGCCGGAACATCAAGCACGGCGATCATGGCGACGCATGGAATCTCGAGACCACCTACAGCGACGCCGACAACAGCGTCTTCCTTCGCTACGAGAACGTGGTGAAGGACGAGCTCGTAGACGTTCCCGCAGGGCACTACCGCATCGGAAAGCTGGTATTCGGGGGTGTGCGGAATATTGCTCGCCGGGATGGTCTGGAATACGGTGCCGGAGCCTATGTCGGCCTCTACAACGTGCCGAAAGCCCTGCAGTCCTTCTATGGCAAGCGCCCGACCACGTTTGGCGTATTCCTGCGCGTCCGGCCGGGGAGGATGTAGATGAAACTGTTGGTTCTCACCACTTTGCTTGGCATCGCCGCACTGTCTCAGTCTCAAGACACCAAGCCCGGCGGCGTGCACGCGGAAGAACAAAAACAGGGCCAGGCCCATTGCCCACTGTGAGTGGCGGGCGGTTATGGGGCCAGTTCGGCCTCTTCCAAATATCGATGGATGTTGAACACGGTGTACGCACCGGGCTCGGCGACTACCTCGGAGAGCTTCCTGTGGTACAGCGTGAATCCTCGGCTCACTTTGGGCGTCGCGTACCTGCAAAAACAGGGGGCGTTTCGCGTGCTCGGCTCCTACCTGCTGTCGCCAGAAACCGAGACGATGCCCAGCACGCACATCAGCGCGGGCGTGCAAGGCATCGGGACCGGCAACCCGGGTTACTCCGCCACGGCCGAGAAGAACTGGGATCTGACTCGAGGGACGTTCAACGCCTACATCGGAGTGGGCTATCGAACTAACAAGAAGTCGACAAAAATGGTCGGGGGCATGAAATACAGTCCTGACGCGCACTGGAGCATCGGCCTGCAAAACGATGGGATTGTCAACGACCCGTTTCTCACTTACAGCGAGGAGCGATTTACGACGGGGATCTACCTCATCGATATGAAGAATCCCGCATACATGGTGGGATTCAGATTTTGAGGAGATCCCGCCCGCGTAGAAGGAGAAACAACTAGAAAATAGTGGAAATCGCCGTAGTGATCGCAGTCATGGGTATCAGCGTCCTCCTCCTCGGCCGGTTGATGCTCGGGAAATTCGGCATTGGCCGGCACGAAGGAAAGCCAGACTGCGGCTGCGGCGATTGCAAGACCAAGGGAAAACAAGGAAAGACATGAAGAAAACACTTATGCTGATCGCCGTTGCGGCCATCTCGATGGGCGCGTTCGCCCAACACGACCACGCGGTTCCGGCGAAGGCCAAGAACGTCATCGCCTGCCCGGTCACGGGAGACAAGGTGGACATGAGCAAGGCGACCAAAGCCAAGCGCTTTGCCGACTATAAGGGAAACCGCTACTTCTTCTGCTGCGCGGATTGCCCGGGCGCGTTCAAGAAGAACCCGGCGAAGTACGCGAGCAAGGCGCACATCAAGACGCCAAAGTCCAAGTAAGGAACAACTATGAGCAAGATCGAAGTTTTCACCGGAAGCTGCCACCTCTGCGACCAGGCGGTGGACGTCGTCAAGGAAGCGGTCGCGCCCTGCGGCTGCGAGGTCATCGTTCGCGATATCGACGGCCCGGAAGCCAAGGCTTATGGCCTGACCTCCGTGCCAACCATCGTGCGAGATGGCGAAATCCTATTCAGGCGCCTACCCACCAAGGAAGAAGCCATCGGAGCATTGAGGCAAAGCTGAACCCGATGATAAGGCCCCTCGCATTCGCAACGATCCTTGCAAGTCTGCCCGTGCTCGCACATGGGCAGGCGAGCGTGCCGACGTGAACCGGGTGACCGGGCGAAGGCCAGCTCCTCGGTGCGGGGAGCCTCAAGAAACCGTGGGTGATCGCATATCGGTTCGCGGACGTGCCGCAGGACCGCGCGAAGCACCGGCTGACTGGGGATTACAATGTGTCGCCGAGACTGCAGGTCGGGTTCGAATACAACGTCGCTGTGCAAGAGATTGCGCCGAGGGCGACGTGGATCGTGCAGCCGGAGGACGAGAGCCGGCCCATGGTGTTCTTCAACACCTCGTCGGACCGAATCGGCACCCCGGAGGGTTACCAGTTGGTCAGCGTGAATGCGGCCAAGACTCTTCATGGGACAAAGCTCTCGCCCTACCTAACCGTCGCATATTCGGGCTTCGACAAGAAATTGGTCTTCCCTTTCGGCGCAAGCTACGGCTTCTCGCCTCGATGGAGGGCGACCGGGATGAACGACGGCCGCAAAAGCCATCTGCTCGTGACGTATTCAGAAGAGGCCTATTTCATCCAGGCTGCCTGGATCTGGTTCAAACATCCTGCGGTCGCGATCGGCTGGGGATTCTAGGAGACAACGCATGAAGAAACTGCTAGCCATCGTCAGCCTTGCGGTTCTAGCGCTCGGCGCCTTCGCCCAGGACAAACCTGTCGACATTCCCAAGAAGGACCTTCCCGTCGAAGCCGAGTGTCGGGTCTGCGCGGCCAACGGCAGCCCGATGGGCCTGGAGACGCCTGCCGCGGGAGTGATGTACAAGGGCGCGGCCTACTACTTCTGCAACGGCAAGGAAGTCGGCGTCTTCAAAAAGAATCCGGACCTTTACGTTCCGATGGTGTTGCCGATGCCGCTTCCCGATCTTCTGCTCACCGACACGGCTGGGAAGATTTGGGACGCGGAGGCGTTCAAAGGCAAGCTAGTGCTGATCGATTATTGGGCGACATGGTGCAAGCCGTGCCACGAGCTCAAGCCGAAGCTCGATACGCTGCGAACGGCTTACAAGGACAAGGGCTTCGAGCTTCTCTCCGTCAACACTGACCAGAAGAAGTCCGCATTCGAGAAATTCATGGCTAAGAACCCCTGGGGAAACCCGTCCGCCCGAGATGAGAAAGGCACGTGGGAGAAGCTGAAGGTGATCGGCATTCCTGCGTTATTCTTGGTCAAGGATGGGCAGGTTGTCGCGCAATTCCGGGGCGCGATCGATATAGCCGCAGTTGAACAGGCTGTAAAAGCGAACCTCGGGGGCTGATGCACTCGCAGCACGGTGGTGGAACCCTTAACAACCTTGCTCTGAGGGCGACCGTGCGAGCGACACGCAGTCGATCGCGGTCATGGAACGTGGACACGGGCGTGATGTTCGCGATGCCTGGCGCGATGGACGCGCACCCCAATCACACTCACAATCGAACTCTTCGGA
>JAXDKF010000237.1:0-7190 GCA_034667265.1 Fimbriimonadaceae bacterium | reverse complement strand
TCGGCCTTTTCGCGTTTGCGCCACTTGCTCTTCCGACTAAACGTCAGTAAGCGTGATGTCGGCAAGCTTTGGCCAAAAGCAGATCGATAGGGGCCTGGCGGACCTCCTCCAGAGGAACGTGGAAACGGTCGCCAAGCTGGAGCTCGGAATCGAGAGTCAGCGCACGCGCGCGGACGTGATCGCAGACGCCATCGCGAGCTTCTGCGGGACGATCGTCTTCGTGTATGTCCACTGCATCCTGATAGTTGGCTGGATCCTCTGGAACCTGCCGTGGTTCACGCCCCGATCCATGCGGTTCGATCCCCCTCCCTTTCCGCTCTTGGGCACGATCGTTTCCATAGAGGCGATCTTCTTGGCGACCTTCATACTGATCAGCCAGAACAGGCAGCAGCGAGTCGCGGATCGTCGAAACATGCTCGACTTGCAGATCAACATGCTGGCGGAGCAAGAGAACAGCCAAATGCTCGGGATGCTTCAGCAGATCATGGAGCACGTGGGAGCGGGCAAGCCGAGCCTGGAGGTTGAGATCCTGCAGCAGGCCACGGATCCCGAGTTCCTTGCGAGTCAAATCGAGCAGACGATGGAGACTTCGGACGCGACTTCCGATCCGGGGCACGCCGGCTCCGACTGAATGCCGGGGGTGGGACTCGAACCCACATGAGTTTGACCTCAACGGTGTTTGAGACCGCCGCGTCTACCATTCCGCCACCCCGGCGTCTGCTTGGAGGTTACCTTTCGGTGTAAATGGTAAGTGGTAAATGGTAAATGGCCCGGATACAGGTTCCCACGCACCCTCGGACGTCACTCGTCCCCCTCCGCCCATTTACCATTTACCACTTACCATTTACAGCCGAAGGCGTAGGCCCAAAGTAAACTCCTCCCCATGCGAGTTCTCGTTGCCGACAAGTTCGAGAAGAGCGGTCTGCTTGGTCTGGAAGAGATCGGGACCGAGGTTCTGAACGAGCCCGATCTAAAGGACGAGGCGCTCGCCGCCAGAATCAAGGAGAGTCAGGCCGAGGTGCTCGTAGTGCGCAGCACCAAGGTGACCGGCGAGATGATGGAAGGCTCCAAGCTAAAGCTCATCATTCGCGCGGGCGCCGGCTACAACACGATCGACGTCCAAACGGCGACGAAGCTCGGCATCATGGTAGCGAATTGCCCAGGCAAGAACAGCCATGCGGTGGCGGAGCTCGCGATGGGCTTGATCATCTCCTTAGATCGTCGCATCCCCGATAACGTGAGCCAATTGCGCGAGGGTCGGTGGAACAAGAAGGAGTTCAGCAAGGCGCAAGGTCTGCACGGGCGCACGCTGGGCCTGATCGGCATGGGCTCCATCGGCAAGGAGATGATTCCGCGTGCAAAAGCGTTCGGCATGATCGTGCTCGTCTATTCGATCCATCTCAGTCCAGAGGATGCCAACGATTTGGAAGTGGAGAAGGTCGACACGATCGAGGAGCTGGCGCGACGCAGTGAGATCGTGTCCGTGCACACGTCCTTGAGGGCAGAGACTAAGCGATTGTTAAACGATAGCTTCTTTAGCGCTATGCGGCCGAACTCGATTTTCGTGAACACGAGCCGTGCGGAAGTCGTGGACCAGAACGCACTGCTGAAAGCCGTGCAGGAGAAGAACGTGCGCGCGGGGCTGGACGTCTTCGAGGGCGAGCCGACCGGCGCTGAAGGAACGTACGACGGCCCGCTTCGCACAAATTCCAACGTCTATTGCACCCACCACATCGGCGCGAGCACCGATCAGGCGCAGGAGGCGGTGGCGATGGAGGTCGTGCGGATCGTCTCCAATTTCCAGGCGACGGGCCACGCCCCGAACGTCGTGAACAACGTGCCAGCTACCGCGGGCAGGTGATCGGTGAACAGTAATCTGTATGCAGTGAGCAGAAGAGTGCTCCTGGTCACCGCTCTCTGATCGCTGCTCACCCATCACTGCTCACTAACCACCGTTCTCCCATGCTGCTCTCAGTCTCCAACTTGACCAAGGCTTACGGCCCGGATGAGATCCTCACCGGCGTCACGTTTCGCGTTGCCGCGAGGGAGAAGGTGGCACTTGTAGGTCGCAATGGCACCGGCAAGACCACATTGCTGAAGATCATCACGGGCCGTCTGGAAGGCGACACCGGGGCAGTCCAGCGCGCCCAAGGAGCCAAGGTCGGCTATCTGCGCCAGGAAGCGCCGGTGACGGTGGGACTCACCGTGCTCGAGGAAGCCGAGCAGGCGGTGGCGCATCGCCTGGAGCTCAAGCAGCGACTGGAAGAGCTCGAAGCGAGACTGCATCTGTCTGGCAATGAGGATCCCCAAACGCCTAACGCCGAGGGCCATACGCCGCCAGATTACGGAGCCGACCTCGAGGAATACGCGCTTCTTCATGAGCACTTTCTGGAGGCGGAGGGCTACTCAGCCGAACGCGACATCCGTGTGGTGCTGCAGAAGATGGGCTTCACAGAAGACGAGTTCGATAAGCCCACTTCATCCTTGAGTGGAGGCGAGAAGACGCGGCTTGCGATAGCTCGACTCCTGCTAGAAGAGCCCGATCTGCTGATCCTCGACGAGCCCACCAACCACCTCGACCTCCAGGCAACGGAGTGGCTGGAGGGCTGGCTGCGAGGCTATCACGGCGCGGTGCTGCTCGTCTCGCACGATCGCCGGTTCCTTGAGAACACTGCGGACCGCGTCCTGGAAATGCGCGAAGGGAAGGTGTTCGCTTACCCGGGGCCGTTCGAGAAATTCTTGCGACTGAAAGCTGAGGAAGACGCGCGACTCACCGAGGTGGCTAGGCGGCAGGACCAAGAGATCGCAAAGATGGACGAATATGTCCGGCGCTTCATGAACTCGCAACGCACTGCTCAGGCGCGTGGGCGGCAGAAGCTCATGAACCGCCTCATCGCGAGCAAGGTGGACGCGCCGAAAGCCGACCGGAATATGAAGGCGGGATTCGGCGAGGCGGGCCGCAGCGGCGATATCGTGGCCGAGGCGGAGAAGCTCTTGATCGGTTACGGACCGCCACTCTTCCCAGAGCTTAACTGGACGGTTCGGATCGGTGAACGCTGGGGCGTTGTCGGAGAGAACGGCTCTGGCAAGTCCACCTTGGTCCGCACGCTCCTCGGGCAGCAAGAGGCATTGAACGGTCGCGTGCGACTTGGCTCCGGCGTAGTCGCGGGCTACTTTTCGCAAGACGCCGACGACCTGGATCCGAACCTTTCGCCGCTCGACTCGCTGGTATACGATTGCGACCTGCTTCCCGCCGAAGCGCGCAACCTACTTGGTCGTTTCTTAATCACTGGCGACGACGTCTATCGGCCCGTTCGCACGCTCAGTGGAGGCGAGAAGAACAAGCTTTCGTTGGCGCGTCTGACCACGTTGCACCCCAACCTGTTGGTTCTCGACGAGCCTACTAACCACCTCGATATGGCTTCCCGTGAGGCGCTTGCGCAGGTGTTGAAGCAGTTCACGGGGACCATGATCCTGGTGTCGCACGATCGCTGGCTCCTAGAGAACGTCACCACTCACACCCTCGACATCCGCCGTTCTGGGGCAGTCGCCTATCCTGGGTCATACGGCGAGTACCGCGCATGGCAGCAAAGTGGAGGGCCCTTGCCGACGCCGAAGAAGACTCGCATGCACGTGGGGGTGCCGCCGACGCCGTACTTGTCGCCCAGAGAAGTGAGCAAAGAGATCGAGCGCACCCGAAAGCTGATCGAGCAACTCGAGCAAGAGATCGCTTCCACCGAAGCCGCGCTGAAGCACCTCGAGCAGCGATTGAGTCGCCCGCCTGCGGGTTCGGACGTGCTCTCGATGACCAAGGACCACCAGCAGCTCACGGAGACCCTGCAGGGCAAGATGGCGGCCTGGGAAGAGCAGTCGCGACGTTTGGAAGGACTGCAAGGAATGCAAGGCATCAAGACGTAGCATCGCCCTCCGAGCGATTACGCGGATGGGTAGTCACCTTCCGCGTATTACGTTACGGTCGAGAAACATGTGGACGGCAAAGTCATCGCCCGGAGGGCGATGCTACAGGCGGCCGCGATGCTAGAGCGACAACATCGCGGTCGCCGTAGTTGCCGATCCGCCGTGCGGCATCAGGAAGCCGACCAGGGCGCTCCAGCCCAGCAGCGTCACGACGATGAACATCCAGAACGCGAATCGCTGCACCTTGAGCTGCGCGCGCTCGGAGATCGTGATGCCCCAGCGGATGCAGAAATTCCAGATCCCGTAGCACAGGTGATAGCTCGCGCAGAGCACGCCGAGGACATAGAGCAGCAGGACGAGCCGGTGGTTGGTGAACAGATCCTGCATGGCGGCAAAACGGATCGGCTCCGCGCTGTGGAAGAAATACTTCTTGCCGGTCGTGGTGATCACGTGATAGATCAGGAAGAACACGAGGAACACGCCGCTGTATCGCTGGAACGTGTACATCCGGTTTTGCGACCAGCCGTACTTGCCGCCGAAGTAGTTCGGCGAGGCCCGGTTGACGATGAACAAGCCGTACACCGCATGGAAAGCGAGGGGCAGCCAGATCGCTACCAGCTCCAGCAGAAACAGGAAGTGGAACGGCATGCCCTCGAAGAAGCCGATGACCCCGTTGAAGTAAGCCGGTCCGGCCAGGCTGAACGAGTTCAGCGTTAGGTGCTGGAGCATGTAGAAGCCCACGGGAATGATGCCGGTGAGCGAGTGCACTTTGTGCCAGAAATAGTTCTCTTTGGTGAGCGAGACCGCCATCGTGGGGAACCTGATCTTACCTAGGACGACCTTGATTGAGGGAGGCTGGCGCGGCTATGCTTGCTGCGGGTATTGGGTGTTGGGTACTGGGTGTTAGGGGGAAAGGCAAGGGCCTAACACTGAACGCCTAGCGCCCAGGGCCCAGCGCCTAATACCCAATACCTCAAGACCCAATACCTAGGAGTCCCTGAATGTCAGTAATCGTCGATATCGCCGCCCGAGAGATCCTGGATAGCCGAGGCAATCCGACCGTCGAAGTCGACGTGCTGTTGGAGAGTGGGGCGTTCGGCCGCGCGGCGGTGCCGAGCGGGGCCAGCACAGGCAAGTTCGAGGCTGTGGAGCTCCGGGACGGCGACAAGAAGCGATATCTGGGCAAGGGCGTGCTTCAGGCGGTGCAGAACGTCAACGAGGTCATCGCTCCGCATCTGCTGGATCGCGACGCGTACGACCAGGTCGCTATCGACGAAACGCTTTTAGAACTGGATGGCACCGAGAACAAAGGGAAGCTCGGCGCGAATGCGATTCTGGGCGTTTCCTTAGCTGTCTCGAAAGCTGCCGCCAGCGCATCGAGGATGCCCCTTTACCGCTATGTCGGCGGCGTCAGCGCCAACGTTCTGCCGATCCCGATGATGAACATCTTGAACGGCGGCCAGCACGCGGATTCCAACGTCGACTTCCAAGAGTTCATGGTGCTTCCGGTCAAGGCGGAGAGTTTCGGCCACGCGCTGCAAATGGGGACGGAGGTCTTCCACACGCTCAAGGGCGTTCTCAAGAAGAAGGGCCTCAGCACGGGAGTGGGCGATGAGGGGGGCTTCGCACCCAACCTGGAATCCCAGGAACTCGCTTTTGATTATCTAATCGAAGCAATCAAGCTGGCCGGCTATTCGGCCGGTAAGGACATTTGGCTGGGCATCGACGCGGCCGCATCCGAGTTCTACAAAGACGGCAAGTACGTGTACAAGGCGGGAGCGGTGCGCGAGCGCTCGGGACCCCAGCAGGTCGAGTATCTGGTGAAGCTTGCCGAGGAGTATCCGATCATTTCGATCGAGGACGGCTGCGCGGAAGACGATTGGGAGAGCTGGAAGCCGCTAACCGACGCGATCGGGAACAAGGTGCAGCTCGTAGGGGACGACCTGTTTGTCACCAATGTCTCTCGCCTGGCGCGAGGTATCCAGAGCGGCACCGCAAACTCGATCCTGGTGAAGGTGAATCAGATCGGCTCTCTCACGGAGACGCTCGCCGCGGTGGAAATGGCAAAGCGCGCAGGTTACACGGCCGTCATGAGCCACCGGTCCGGCGAGACAGAGGACACGACTATCGCGGACCTAGCAGTCGCGACCAACTGCGGCCAGATCAAGACGGGCGCGCCGAATCGCACAGACCGCGTGTGCAAGTACAACCAGTTGCTACGCATCGAAGAGCAACTCGGCACGCATGGTGTTTACGCGGGCGCGGGCGCTTTCGGAAAGCTCGCGACGCGGCTCACTTGATCAGTTGGAAATACTGGACCTTAACGCTCTTGGGCAGTGTGGGGCGGTAGTGCCGCGAGGCTGCGCTCTCGGCTCTCACCGTCCTTCAACTGACCGCTTTCCGACGTTTGCGACCATGCGTTCCTAACTATACAGAGCGTTCGGCTGCGGCTGTGCGAGAACGGGCACAACGTCGACACCATTGCGGCTAGACAAAGCACGTACGTCACCACTCCACGTGCGATATGTGGGCGTCCTTGTACATACCGACCGCAGTTTGTAAGTCCCCGATGAGAAACGGTAGCTTTCGCCTTACGCCATTGTCGTGCGGACCGCTTCGGTCACCTGATCGACGTCCGGCAGGGCCGCGTATTCGTAGATAGGGTTGTAGCCGATGTGCACGTCCGGCCGCGCGACGAGCTGCGGCGGCGCGAGGAACAGGTTCCAGCGCTCCGGCACGCGGGTCATTTCGGCGATGATCGTCTGACCGATGCCGCAGGTGATGTTGTCCTCGTGGACGACGACCAGCCGGCCGGTCTTCTCGACGGACTTCGTGATGGTCTCGTAGTCCAGGGGCACGATGCTGCGCAGATCGATGATCTCCACCGACGCCTCGCCCGCAAGCTTGTCCGCGACTTCGGCGGCCAGCTCCAGCGTGTTGCCAAAGGTGACCAGCGTGACGTCGCTGCCTTCTCGCACGATCTTGGCTTTGCCAAGCGGCACCGGCTCCACGTTTGTCACCGGCACGTTCTTGCGGAAGATGTGCTTGGGCACGAGGATGAACGTCGGGTCGTCTCCATGGATCGCGCTCCAGAACAAGCCAGCGGCGTCCTCCGGATTGGACGGGATGGCGATGCGGATACTCGGCGTGTGCGCCAAATAGGACTCGTTGGCCATGGAATGCCACAGCGAGCCGCCGGGCAGGTAAGCGCCGTACGGGGCGTAAACGACCATCGGGCACTTCCAATCGCCGTTGGATCGCCATCGCAGGGT
>JAXDKF010000236.1:0-5990 GCA_034667265.1 Fimbriimonadaceae bacterium | reverse complement strand
CGGTGATTCCGAGGGCCTTTAAGTCCGACTCCATCTGATGAGTTATCATCGTCGGCTGGGCCACGTCTGTCGGCTTGGGCTCGGGCGCAGGCTCACTCTCAGGTGCTGGCTTCTCGGCTTCCTTCGCCGCCTTCTCGTCCGCGAGCTTCTTGTCCTCGGCGGCTTGCAGCCTGGCAGTCTCAGCCTGGGCAATCTCCAACCGGGTAGCCGCAGCCGCCCGCGCTAGCTCTGCGTCGACCGCGACTTGTTCGTCCTCGGCCGCGTGGGTCTCGGCTACCGGTGCGGCCTCGGAGGTTGGGTCCGCCGTCTTGAGTTCTTCGACCGCAGCGTCAACCGGCACCTTGGCCTTGGTCGCTTCGTATTCCGCACGTACTCGGGTACGTTCTGTTTCGTCGGGAAAATTGTCGGCGAGAAACTTATCTTTGGCAGCTTGGGCTTGGCCGGCGGAGATCCCTTCAACCCCGTCCAAGGATTCCAGGTGACCGATCGCTGCGGTCTTTCGCTGTTGGAAATGGACCTCGTGCTGGTAGGCGTGCACACCACCAAGGGTTCCGAACCCAACATCCATTGTGTTCTGTTCCGCGTCGCCGATGAAGCCAGGGCGCCGATCGATCTCGGCCTTCGCAGCGGTGCGTTGCTCGGGGGTTAGCGTAGTATCCGCGTCGACCTGCGCCTTCGCCTGTTCCTTGTCGTAGACGCGGGCGGCACCAGAGACAGTGAGGTTGGCTCCGGCTGCCGTAGTGCCGCCTACCACGCCTTTAACGATCGGTCCTGCCGTAGGTGCCAGCCACGCCGCCGCCTTTGAAGCCAGCGGTCCAGCGAGAGTGTAGGCGGCGAGCTGAGGTATTGATTTCGCGATCAACTCTAGCCCTGCGGCGTTGCCGATGTCAGTCAGCTTGTCAGGATCGGTCTCACCCTTGGCTCTGGCCTCTTTGATCGCGGCGTCCGCGCCTTCAGTGTAAGTCGTTCCTGCCAGCACGGCCGGCGCAGCCGGGTTTACCATCGAGATCAACTTGCCTACGCCCCGCGAGACCTTGGCGAGCAGAGTGTCCTGGTAGGCGGGGTTAGTCTTGGTGCTCTCGCCTTCCGGTAGCTTCTCGCGGAGCGCTTGGATGTAGTCCGCATACCCGCGCATCTCGGTCTGGAACATCTTCTGCCCCGCCTGATGCACAGGGTCGTAGTAAGGGTCTTTGCCTGAGTCGATCGCGTCGCGCTTGGCTTGGAGTAGGTTGAGGAACCCCGAGCGCTTTGCTGTTGAGTTCGGATCGGTCAAGTCAACCAGTCCCGCGTCCTGATCTTTTGTGATGTTGGCCTTCTCCTTCGCGATTAGTTCATCCAAGCGCTGCTTGGCTTGAACAGGAGTCTCGCCGTAGGAGGCTAGGGCACGAGGCACCGCCTCGACGAACTTCAAGGCGCTGTCGGCAAAAGACTGACCCAGTTCGTGGAGATTTGTTTCCCATCCCGCGAGATGGTTGTCGAGGACGTTGAAGCGCAGCTTCGCGCTCTCCTCGTCGATGGCCTTGTTGTTGGCGGCTTGATCCCAGTCCTTATGCTGGGCACTGTACTGGCGCAAGCCTTCGGTCCAACGGTCGACGACACCTGTCTTTTCGCTGGGCTTGAGCGTAGCCCACTGCGGGTCGCTCGTTACCTGGTCGAAGGACGGATACTCTTCCGGCATCTCGGCCGGTGCGGTTGCCGGGTCTGCGGCCATTAGTTACCGGCCGGTTTGGGGAAGAGTTGTCTAATGTAAGGCGTGGACTGGGCGGCGTTCTTAGGCGCGTCCCACGCACCGTCGATCACGTCTTGCCGCGGGCGCCGGTTCTCTAGGCGCGAGGAGATTAGTTCGTTGGCGATCGTTAGCGCAATGGTGCTCCGCTGTTGAGGCGTGTAGTCAGAGGCTTTGGCGTGCTTCGGTGGTTTGCCCATCAGGTCGTCCAACAGCAGTTCTTCAGTCCGCGTCAAGTCGGGGCGGTTGCTCATGGCTCCATATTTTGCCTGCTCGATGAGGATCTGTTTCTGAGCCGCCTCTGTATCCTTCCGTTGGGTGGCTTGCTGTCGGGCCATCGCCATGGCCTGGCCCTCATCGAGTTTGTTAACGTCAGCCATCTCTTGGTAGAGCGCGAGATCATCCGGGTGCATGTCGTTTCGCTCAACCGCGTTGCGATATGGTTCGCGAGCTGCGCCGAAGCCTGCGAATACCTTGGGAGCCATTGTCGGGTCGGTAAACTTGGGGCCGTAGTCGTTGAGGAGTTTCGTTCCTTGTTCCCCGGCGTATTCCCAGGGCTGGAGCGTGGTCAATTTCGTGTTGAACTCTGCGGCGGTCGCTTCGTTCTTGGTGCGGTCCTCTTCGTCCTTTTTCAGCTTAGCTGTCTGCGCCGCAGTCATCATGTTCTCGAAACCGGAGCGGGTCATACGACTACCGGACTCCGCGATGTTAGCGGCGGCGAGTTTGTCCTTGCGGTCTTGCTCTCGTGGCTCATTCGCCATTTCCTGTTCCTTTTTCCGGGCCTCGATCTCGGCCAGCCAACGTTGCGTGGCCGCTTGCTGTTGGGCGATAGCAGTACGCGCGTTCGCGTTCCCCATCTCGTTATACATCCCCGGTATCTTGAGGATGTTCGAAACAAAGTCCGGCGCGTGGGAGGTAGCGAAGTCGGGGTAGTTGCCAGAGGCCATTGTGTTATCCTCCTCCGAAACCAGCGTAGCTGGAACCCGCCGAGGAGGCTCCTGCACTAGCACCCCCGCCGCCACCGAACAGCTTCATTATCGTCGCCATGTCCAGTCCGCCGCCCTGCTGGGGCTGGTTGTAGACGGGCTTGTTCCCACCGCCTCCGTACATCCCGGCGATGACGCCGTTGAGGGCTTCCTGCCCGCCGCCCTTGACCGCGATGTTACTCGCGAAGTCGAGAGCCTTCTGCTGGTTGGCGATCGAGTTGTTGTAAGTCGTCTGTCGATCGTCGCGCTGGAGCAAGTCCTGCGGCGTCGTGAACATATCCTGCGCCGCGTTGTGATGTGGGTTGAGCGCCAAGTCCAGCGCGTACTCCTGATTCAGGGCATCGCCGCCCCGCTTCTGGAGGTCCAGACTCGTTAGGCCGAAGTCCCTGGCCTTGAGGGCGGAGGCCATCTGGCTTCCGCCGTAACCGCCACTTAAAGACTTCCACGCCGCAGTCCGGCCCACTTGCTCCAGTACATCCTTCGGAATTTCGCCGCGGAGATAGGAGGCCGTGTTCGCGCCGAACTGCCCGGCGTTGCGAATGAGATTGGAATCAGCACTGCTGATTGTGCGCTGGAACTGCGCGTTGTCCTTGGAGTTGAGCAGATCGAGCACCTTGTTCAACCGCTCGGCGTAAGGCACCTGTTCCAACCACTTGTCGAGGCCAGCAGTGGGCGAGTTGAGTTCCAGCTTGTCGAGCTGGGGGTAGGTATACCAATCCTTCAAGCGCTTCATGTGCGCCTTGAAGATCGGCCCGCCAAAGTAGCCGTCGATCGCGCCGCCTGCGCCACCCCACATGCCGCCTTGTTTGTTCCCTTCCGTGTAACCGACGTAAGCTCCTTCTAATGACATGGCGTTATTACCTCAACATCCTGATGCGCCGCATACCTTTCACCTGCACTTGGATGTGGGGCATGATGCCCGCGAGGTATTCTTGCAGCTCTTTTTGTAAAATATCGATGGCCTGGGAGAGGTAACCGTCTGCGACCTTCGGGTCCGTCGCCATCGCAGAGAGCGACATGAGCCGGATCGCCTCGTAGTTTCGCACTACAACTGTATCATCAAGCGCCTTGTTTATCCATCGGCGTTTAACGAGAACCCGGAGAGTAGCTCCTTCAGTGTGGCCCGTCAGCACCTTGTACTTGCGCCGGGTCGTGTTCAACTCGGGGTTGAACACCTCGCCTTGGTCGATCAAAAGTTGCGCACAGCTCTCCTCTTCGCAGGAGAACGTCCCGGTCGTGTTCTCGTGGAACTCGAAGTAACGTCCGCGCACCCGCACAGGCCCGCCGTTGATCGAGGCTGCGTAGATCGCCTCCACCTCACGGGGGAACAGGACTTCGCCAGTGCGGACGATGGCGGTGTATTCCCCGATCGTCCATTTCCACTTACCCCGTTCCATGAGCCGTTGTTCGGCGGTGTTGGCCAGCCGCAGTAGCTCCACGTTGCTCATCTTGAGCCCGTTTGGCAGGTCCAGCGCCAGCAAAGCCACGTAGTAAGCCATCGTGGCCGGATCGGCCGCAGCTAGCACTGCCTCGTAGGTCACCCGGCGCCGGTATTCCAGAGCCTCCGCCAGGCGCGCTTCGAGTAGCGCATAGACCTCAGTCTCCATCGCCGCACTGGCCTGCACCGTGTTCGTCGCCGCACTCGCCGCGTAGGCACTGTTAGTTTGCTCGACGATCGGTTGTTCGCTATGCACGTAGAACTGGCACATCCGTTTGATGATGTCGTAATCCCCTGCCGCCAGCGAGCCGGGGCAAGCCGCCGTCAACAGGGTGTCGGCTGCCACGATGGGTAAGGTGAAAACGATCTCCGTCGTGGTGCCGTGGATGTCCCACTTCGATGCGATACGGAGAAGGTTCTCCCGGCGCACGAGTGCCTCCAGCGCCCGGTTCAGCAGGTAGCTGATGTCCGACTTACCCTTCAACAGGAAGCCCGGCAGATCAAGCGCGAGTTTCGCGCGCACCCGGCCGAAACTATTCGCGGGATGATTCACCAGATCGGATTGGTAGGCGGCTTTCCGCTTCAAGGAATTTCGGGGGTCGAGGAGGTGCTTCTTCACTTCCGCCTGGAGCACACCTACCGCCATGTCTTTGAACGTCTTCGCTTCGTCGAGCTTGCCGTTCTCTTCGCGTTCGATCGAGAGGATCATCAGTTTGAGCGCGCGCACATTCTGCACGATCAGGTAGTCGCCGTCCGCTGTGATCGGGAGGTAGCGTTTCGCGCCCGTCACGTAGACTAGCGCCCCCGGACTCAGGCCGGGGAAGTCGTAGAGCCTACGGAGGATTGTCGGATCGTCGGGGTCCGGCTGGAGGAACATATCCACCATCGGGTTATCGTGGGCGAAGTTCGGATCGACATAAGCAAAGTTGTTGATGATGTCGTGCCAGCCTTGGTTGATGTCTCCGGTGCCGTTGACCGTGCCGGGCGACACCACCTCCACTTCGATCGCGTTCTCCAGTTCCTTCGGAAGGAATATCTGGGTGCCCACATCGCCAGGCGCGCTGGGCGCAAGGATGCCCTCAATCCCATATGTGGCCATCCCGCCCACCGGGATGATCTCGTCCAGCAACGCCTTCGTCGCTTCGTTAGTGCGGGTCATCACGCGCGGGTCCGTATCGCAGACTCCGTTGTCCGTGACTTTTGCGAGGTCTCCTTTCGAAGCGCCGAATGTTATCCCGCCCGCCATATTATAGGTACCCCACAAAGACTACGAGGGCCAAGGCAAAGTAAGGAGGGAGCGTGGGGATCGCGGGCGGCGTAAGCACACCCGCCTCGCCTGGAACGAGAGTGACAGAGGCACCAGCTCCGTAAAGCCCGCTCCCCACATCCGGGGTGTTACCATCTGCCTTCCACTTGGCCACCGTCACCGCTGCCCTTGCGGGCTGGTAGGTGTTAGTCTCGTCGAGCTGGATGTCCTTCGCGCCGCCTAAATGGGTGGGTGCGCCCGAGACATCCGTCCTCCAGCCTAACCCTGCCGCCTCGTAAATCTTTGAACCGACGATGAACCGATCCGACATATCCATCGTTCCGTCGAGCCCGTTGCAGAGGTGCCAGCCGTCCCAATCTCCTTCCGAGATGCCGCGGCCGTCCGTGTCGAAGTCATACTGGGGGTCGCCTTGGTAGTAGCACACTTGGTTCGGACGCCCTGAATACTCCCGCCGCCATGCGCCGTTGTAGTAGAGGAACGTACCGATCGGTTTGCCGTTGCTGTCCAGCCGGTGCCACACCTTATCCTCGTCTTCTGAGCCCGGAGTATCAGTTCCGGTAACGTAAGGCACGA
>JAXDKF010000235.1:0-6711 GCA_034667265.1 Fimbriimonadaceae bacterium | reverse complement strand
GATTATGGCGCTTCGCGCGAGTCTGAGGCGACGTTGCCCTTAAGCCGCGAGGCCGAACATCTTTCACCTACGGTCCGCGGGATCCAATGCGTGGCGCTTGTAGCTCTAAGCGCGGCAGTTTGGCCTCAGTGCTCGCCCGCGTCAATGCAATGCGGCTACAATAGAGGTAGTTAGCCGCGAGAAACATGGAGGTTTCTTCACGTGAAATTACATCGAGCCAGGATGGCTCTTCTAAAACGCCCCTTCTTTTTGGCAGCCACTTGCGCTGTCTCCGCCGCCAGCGCGCACGCCGGCCTTCTGATCGCCCCGCTTGGCGGCGTCACGCTGTTCAACTCTGGCGATGACGAGGTCATCCATGAGGATTTGGGCGGTACGTACAACTTTTATGGCACAAGCCATAACGGAATCGACGTCTCGACCAACGGCAACCTGAACTTCACCGGGAATGCGGGTTTTGCCAACGTTGGATTTCCGAGTAGCTCGGCGGGCGCCATGATCGCGCCCTTGTGGGACGACTTCACTTTGCTCACGGGTGCGAGGGTCATCGAGAACAAAGGCAACGGCTACTTTGCCGTGACCTGGCGCAACGTCGCGACCTGGTGGGATCCTAATGTACGCCACACCTTCCAGGCGGTGCTTTTCAACAAGGATCGGAGCCTCGGAGGCTTTGACTTTCACGCGGGTGATATCGCCTTTGCCTACGGGCCGATGGGCGATCACCTGAACTTCGACGACTCGGCCACGGTTGGGGTGAACGCGGGCGATGGCTCGCACGACACCGGCCTGCCAAGTGGCGCGACGCTGATCGATTCGGAGCACATTGCCGATCTGCACCCAGACAAGAGGGATTTCATCCTGTATCGCTACAACGGGTCGGACTACGATGTGTCGTACGAGCACTCGGAGTTCGTGGTCCCCGAACCGGAGACGATGGCGATACTTGGCCTTGCCACGTTGGCGCTTTGGAAAAGAGGTCGGCGGCGAGGAAGGCGTTAGGCGTTAGGCGTTAGGTGTTGGGTGTTGGGAGTTCTCTGTGAGTCTTCTGTGTCTCTGTGTTGTCGAGTTTTAAAAAAGCAACCACAGAGTCACAGAGAATTCACAGAAGCACAGAGCGTGCCCTTTGTCGCCTTCGCGAGCTCCTCAGATGACAGGCCGTAGCCGTGAGGTGGCAAGCTCATTCTTGCCCTCATGCATAATCCATTAAGGGGCGGTTATTGGCATCGGTCGCGTTTAAAGACGTCAACAAGGTCTTCGGCAAAGATGTCAAGGCCGTTCAGGATCTCTCGCTAGACATCAAGGACGGGGAATTCATGGTCCTCGTCGGCCCGTCGGGCTGCGGAAAGACGACCGCCTTGCGGATCGTCGCAGGCCTTGAAGAAGCCACTAGCGGGGACGTCTTTATCGGAGACGCCCGCGTCAACGACGTGCCTCCCAAGGATCGCGACATCGCGATGGTGTTCCAGAACTACGCCCTCTACCCGCACATGACGGTGTACGAGAACATCGCTTTCGGTCTAAAGCTCCGCGAGCTGAAAGGCTTCTTCTGGGAAGCGACCCATATGCCAAAGGCCAGGAAGATCCGGCAGAACATCGACGACCGAGTCCATGAAGTCGCGAAGATGCTTGGGATCGACCAACTGCTGCTCCGCAGGCCGAGAGAGCTGTCCGGCGGTCAGAGGCAGCGCGTGGCGTTGGCCCGAGCCATTGTTCGGAAGCCCAAGGTCTTCCTCATGGACGAGCCGCTTTCCAACCTCGACGCCAAGCTGCGAATCCAAACCCGCGCCGAGTTGATCCGGCTGCATAGGACGCTCGGCATCACCACGATTTACGTCACCCACGACCAAGTCGAAGCGATGACCATGGGCCAGCGGATGGCGATTATGAAGGACGGCCTGTTGCAGCAGGTGGACGAGCCGGAGACGGTTTACGATCAGCCGGCAAATAAATTTGTCGCGGGATTCGTCGGCTCGCCTCCAATGAACTTCTTCGATTCCGTCATCGAGCAGGAAGGTTCTGCCGCGGTTGTTAACGCCGGCGACTTCCGGCTCCCATTGCCCGTCGGCCATCCAGCCGCCGCGATGGTGGGGAAGAGAGTTACGCTGGGTATCCGGCCGGAATCGATCTTCGACGCGGCGATGGAAGGTCCGCTGAAGGCATCTAGGGAGAACACGTTCGAAGCGAAGGTGGACGTGGTCGAGGCGCTCGGGCATCAGTACGTTGCGTATTTGACGGTGGGCTCGCAGACGTTGGTCGCCACGCTTGATGGAAATTCCAAGATCCGGAATCAGGATTGCGCTGTCGTAGCGGTGGATTTGAGCGAGCTCCACCTATTCGATGCGGAAACCGAGCTCGCTATCCGGTGACGTATGCATCTCGAGACCGAGCGCCTGATCATCCGGGATTGGCGGGTCGAAGATGCTCCGGCCGCGTTTGAGATTTACGGTGATCCCGAAGTGATGCGTTACGTCGGGAACGGTCGGCCCTACGAATCTCTCGAGCAGACGAGGCTAAGCCTTAGAAGGCTTATTGCGCGGGACAAAGACAAGCCGTTGGCCTTCTGGGCAGTGGACCACAAAGAGAGCGGGGAACTTGTGGGAGGAGCTTTGCTGAAGTTCTTGCCCGACCATACGGACATCGAGGTGGGCTACCACCTCGGCCAAAAGTGGTGGGGCCAGGCCTATGCGACCGAGATCGCCCAGGCGCTCGTACGGTACGGCTTCGAGCAGCTCCAACTGGAGAAGGTCGTCGGGGTGACGTACCTGGAGAACGTGGCTTCCCAGCGGGTCTTGGAGAAGGCCGGCCTGGTTCACGTGGGTTCGAGCACGTACATCGATGTCCCGGTCGAGCTGTACGTGCTGGAACGGTGGGCGTGGAGTGGGTGAGCGCTGAGTATTGAGTGTTGAGGCTTAAGGGATGATTTCGGCCGTTTGGACCTAGGGACCATGGCAATCGTCTCTTAAAGTAGAGCTATGGATCCACGAGATGTGATTCGGAAGGTCGGGACCGGGGACGTCGAGATCGGTATGCGTCCGCTGAAGCGGATGGTCGTCGATTCGCAGGGCGGCTGGGTCTGCGAGCGATGTGGAGACTCGAGGCCCGCCGGCGAGGCTAAGGACACCTCGGGCTGCAAGTCCAAGACCGGCAAGCACAAGTGGCGCAGGGCCTGAGCCAAAACTCGGAACTCGGAATGGGAGGTTGTTTCCTGTCAGATCCCTCCTTCGTCGGGATGACAAGGGAATGGTCAGGCCAAGAGCCGCGTCGGATTCTCCAGGTAGCCGCGCACGAGGTTCATGAACTTCGCGCCAATCGCGCCGTCGACCACGCGATGGTCGAACGAACCGGTGATGTTCATGCGCCAGCGGATCTCTAGCTCGTCGTCCTCATTCACCACGGGCTTTTTGCGGGCGGTGGCGATTGCCACGATCGCCGCGTTGGGCGGGATGATGATCGCGGAAAAATCGTCGACGTCGAGCATTCCCATGTTCGAGATCGCGAACGTGGCGCCTGTCAGCTCATCAAGTGAAAGCTTGTTCTCGTGAGCCTTCCACGCGAGGTCTTTCGCCGTCGCGGAGATCTGCCGCAGAGACATGTTCTGCACATTCTTGAGAACGGGAACGGTGAGCCCCTCTTCGATCGCGACGGCGATGCCCACATTAATGGAGCCGTGCTGGAGGAGCTTGTCTCCTTGAAACTCTGAGTTGACGACGGGCATCTGCTGCAGCGCCAGCGCGCATGCCTTGATCACGAAATCGTTGACCGACGCCTTGCCGCTACCTTCGGACTCGAACATTTCGCGCAGCGTCATCACCGTCTCGAGGTCAACCTCGACGGTCACATAAAAGTGCGGGACCTGCTGCTTGGACTGCGTAGTGCGCTGCGCGGTGATTTGGCGGAGCCGGTTGAGCGGAACGACCATGTCTTTGCCCGCGGGAACAGACGCTACGGCGGCGGGCGCCATCGGTCCTCGTTGCGCGGCTTCCTGAATGTCCTTCTCCACGATGCGTCCACCGGGGCCAGTGCCGTGGACGCCTTCTAGCGGAACTCCAAGCTCTGTTGCGACGCGCTTCGCGAGCGGGCTGGCCTTGACACGGCTGGATGCGGCTGCCGGAGCAGGCTGGCGTGACGGGGCGGGAGCAGGTTGAGATTGCGGAGCTTTCTGAACGCCGCTTCCCTCAGTGCTTGCGCCGGAAGGAACGGTCGGATCTGCCTTGGCATCCTGCTGCTTTTCCACGGGCGCGCTGGTTGGCGCCTGTTGCTGAGCCGGTGCAGGAGCAGCCGGAGCGGGGCCGCCTTTGCCCCAGTTGCTCGGAAGCTTTTCGCCCTCTTTGAGGATCGCGGCGATGGGCTGGCCAACAGGGACCGTCTGCCCGCCTTGGATGAGAAACCCGGTGAGCGTGCCGCTGCCTGGAGCCTCGAGCTCGAGCGTGGCCTTGTCGGTCTGGATGGTGCCAATGATCTCGCCGCTCTTGACCTTGTCGCCGTCTCTCTTGGTCCACTCGACGAGGGTGCCTTCCTCCATTCCGTCGCCCATCTTGGGCATGATCACATCGGTCATCCTTTTCGATCCTCCGCGGGGTGCTCGGGAGTCAGATTACCAGCGCCAGCGGACCCTTCGACAGGTGCGGGCGTAGAGCTTCGCGCAGGTTCAATGAGGCGGCCGTTTGAATCGGTAAAGGTGTAGCTGTAGAGGTTCCGATCGCCTTCGATCTTCATCGTCTCGCGATGCACAGTCAGATCGTCTTTTTCCGTCATCGGATCGCCTCCAGAGCCAGGGCCGCCGCACCCAGGATTCCCGCATCCTCGACCCGTTCCGCCTGAACAATGTTCACATCCGCGTACAGAGTTGGAATGGCCACGTCGCGCGCGGTACGTCTGACCGCCGTCATCAACACATCACCCGCTTTAGAGATCTGGCCCCCAATGGCGACGACATCCGGCGCGAAGATGTTGATGAAACCGCCAAGAGCAACGCCGAGATATTCCCCCACCTCGGTCCAGACCTCAATCGCCACCCCGTCGCCTTTCGCGGCGGCTGTAGATAGGGTCAAAGGCGTGATCTTAGACAAATCGCCTTGAACTGCATCGGCGACGGCAGACGGCCGGCCGTATCGGAGCTTGTGCTGCGCCCGGTTGACGATGGCCTTTGCGCCGCAATAGCACTCGAGAGCTCCATAGGGAACTGGCCCCAAATCCGGCCCGTCACGATTGATCGACACATGGCCAAACTCCGCGCCTCCCTTGTTTCCGCCAAGCAAGACCAATGGGCCTGAAGCCTTCCCGTGCACGGCCGCAGGGCTTAGCACTATGCCCCCGCCCACGCCGGTTCCTAGCGTGATGATCAACAGGCAACGCGCGCTGCCCTTGCCGGTTCCGAACTGATACTCCCCGAGAGCCGCCAGATTCGCATCGTTCCCGGTGTGAACGGGCACGCCGACTCTCTCCTGCACCAGCCGCTTCAGGGGCACGTCGCGCCAGACCTCACGATCCTGCTCAAAGTTTGGCGCCCATCGGACGAGCCCCACGGCATCGTCGATGTGGCCCGGAATAGCAAGCCCGATGGCCTCGACGGGTATGCCAGAAGACTCCATCGCCTGGTGGATCACCGAGGCAACCGCATCCGCGACGGCCTCCACGCCAACTAAGGCATTTGACGGATTGGTGAACTTTGCAGAGGCCTCGGCACCGTCGTCTAGGTAGGCGCCCGCACGAACATTCGTGCCGCCGAGATCAACTCCGACGACGCAGACCTTTGGCACGGGGACCAGTTTAGCAAGCATGCAGATGCAAACGCTAGAATCTAGAAGCGGCCAATGCAGCCAAAGACGGGCGGCAATCGTAGAAGTACTGTATAAGAGAAGCGGCAATTCAAAGCTTTGTGCGCTGAAGGGACCCAATCGCGGCTGCGGCTGGGTCTTTGCGTATTTCTAGCGGAAGGGCGGCATTGGGTTAAAGAGGAGAAACGTTTGAGGGTTTCAGAGATCGCTGAGAAAGCGCAAGTGATGGTCGACGAGGTCGAAAGGGTCATCGTCGGCAAGAGGAGCACCGTCGAGCGGGCGGTTCTTACGCTCCTTTCTAACGGGCATCTTCTCATCGAGGACATTCCCGGCGTCGGCAAGACGACATTGGCGAAGGCTTTGGCCATCACGATCGGAGGCGAGTTCCGCCGCGTCCAGTTCACGCCGGACCTTCTTCCCGCGGACGTCACAGGGTCGTCGATCTTCAATCAGAAGACCGCGCAATTCGAGTTCATGGCCGGACCGATCTTTGGCAATATCGTGTTGGTGGACGAGATCAACCGCGCGACGCCAAAGACCCAGTCCGCGCTGCTGGAAGCGATGGAAGAGCGCCAAGTCACGAGCGACGGCGTCACGCGCGACCTGCCTGTGCCGTTCTTCGTCATCGCCACGCAGAACACGATTGAGATGACGGGCACCTATCCCCTCCCGGAGGCCCAGCTCGACCGATTTTTTGCGCGCATTTCCCTTGGCTATCCATCCAAAGAAGACGAGATGCAGATCCTCACCGCCCAGCAGGTCTCGCATCCGCTGGAGCTCGTGAAGAATGTGATCTCGATTGCGGACCTGTTGGACGTGCAGTCCGCCGTCAGGGACATGTTCGTCCACGATAGCGTTAAGGAGTACATGGTCGAAGTGGTTCGTGCCACTCGTGAGAACAACCTCCTTCTTATGGGATCCTCGCCCAGAGGCACTC
>JAXDKF010000234.1:0-4999 GCA_034667265.1 Fimbriimonadaceae bacterium | reverse complement strand
GGCGGGCCAGCAGTCGTTGAGCTGCCAGATCAGGGTCCCTCGACAGAAGCCAGAGAACCGGAAGTGCTCGATCGCGGCCCGCATCGCATCGCGCTGATTGAGCTGGGTCACGTTGGACCATTCTTCGAGAGTGGCCGCCCGAGGATAGTGCAGCTCGACGAGATCACGAAACACCTCGAAGGGCTTGCCAGTCTTGTTGTGCCATCGCGCATCCTCGTGCTCGGGTGGCAGGTTGGCCTCAACGCCCGCACGGCGCCAAGTCTCCGGGGAAGGCGACGATGCAAAGCCAAACTCGGAGCAAAAGCGCGCGGTGGAATCCTTGTAGTGCGTCCAATCGCCCTTGCCATGCCAGACCTCCCAGTAGTGCTGGTCACCGACTCCACCCTGATTGCAGTACTCGCCACCGAAGGGAGATCCGGGCACATACGCGCGGCCGGGGTCCAGACGCTCCACGACTTCGCGTAAAACTTCGTGATAGAGGATCTCGCCGTGGAAGCGCGGAGGCTGCTTGTCCTTCCCTCCCCATCCGTCCTGCCACACCTGGTGACACTCGTTGTTCCCGCACCACAGCGCAATGCATGGATGCCTTCTCAGCCGCTTGACCTGATGCTCCGCCTCGTGTCTGATTTTCTCCTGCCACTCCGGAGTGTCCGGATAGTAGGAGCACGCGAACATGAAGTCCTGCCAGATCAGGATGCCGAGCTCGTCGCAAAGGTCGTAGAATTCGTCGCTCTCATACAACCCCCCGCCCCAGACGCGAAGCATGTTGATGCCCATTTCCTTCGCCGTTGTGAGCCGCTGCCCCAGGCGGTCGGGAGTGACTTTCGATGGGAACGAGTGGTCTGGGATCCAGTTGGCCCCCAGCGCATAGAATGGCCGCCCATCGACTTCAAACTTGAATGATCGTCCCCACTCGTCGGGCCGCTGAACGAGCTTTGCCCTGGCGACCGGTCTCTCGATGTCTGCGGGTCCCGATTCGACACTTGGAGGGGCTTCCAAGAGCTGGACGGGCTTCCAGATCCCGCACGAAACGAGACGAGGCGCCCAGTCCCAGCCGAACATGTACTGAGCCTTACGCACGAACGCTCGCTCGTCGAAATTCGGGACGTCCTCGGGCAAGCCCTGCTCCGCCAAATAAGCCGCCCTTCGCTGTCTGCCGACCCTCGACGCCGACTGGAAATCGACACGCAGCTCATGGGTGCCCGCTTTGCGACGTTCCGATAGGACCACATAGAGAGGCCTGAACATGTTGTCGTGCTCAGCGATCAATTCGCCGTTCAGAAACACAGAGCACACGGTGTCAAGGCCGGCGAAGAAGAGAACCCGAAACGAAAGATCGGCGTCGGGCTTCCAATCGAAGACACAGCGGTACGACCAATCCCGCTCATCCACCCACTGGCAATCTTTTTCGTTCTGGCGTACGAAGGGGTCCTCGATGAGCCCGTGCCTCAGGAGATCGAGGTGGATGCACCCCGGCACTACTGCGTCGCGCCACCGGCCCTCGTAAAAGAATTGCCATCGCTCAAGGCCGGTCGTGCGCACGCTTTTTAGAACCGGCCAGACGCGGTCAAGCCAAAGGAGTGGTTCTCACCCATGAAGGGCTGGATCAGCAAGCCGCGTGGAGAAGAGAGCTCCCATCGAGCTACGCCATAGCCAAGAGCCGCGCCGCCGACCACATCCGCCCAGCGATGGCGATGCAAAACCACTCGCGAGTCTGCAATCGCTGCCGCGCCCGCGTACCATAGGGGCGCTTCGCGGGGGTGGAACTCGCTCTCCATCGCCGCCACCGCAAACGCGGCTGTCGCGTGCCCACTGGGGAAGCTGTCGCGTTCGCTCGAATCCGGCCTCTTCACTCGAGTGAGCCTTTTCAAGCCCTCTGAGAACGCAACGCTCACTGCAAGTGAATCGAATGCTCGAAGAGAGTGCTCGCGCCCGAGCCCGCCATCCCGTGCCAATGGCAGCAAGGTCCCAGCAGCCAGAAACATAACGCTGCCGGTACCAGAGGCGAATTTCGCCCACTCCTGATCGGCCGCCGTCGCACACGAGAGTAGTGAGGCGGAAAGGCCGAGGACGATGACCGCTTTGTGCATGCGCGGTGTATACCCGTCGGCAGAGGCACCATCAAAAATGCGCAAAGCGTCCCATCGGATCCGCATCGCGTAAGCGTGCGATGGTCAGTCTAAGCAAAGGTTTTGGTCACGCCGCCATCTACCAACAGATTCACGCCAGTGATGTAAGAAGCGCGCGTGGAGCAGAGGAAAGCGACCGCGGCGGCAATTTCCTCGGGTTCGGCCAGGCGCTTCATGGGAATGGACGCAGCCTGTTTGGCCAGTGCTTCTTCTTGGCTAAGCCCCTCCTTTTCCGCGCGGATCTCGAGGAGATGCCTCTGCCGATCCGTGAGCGTGTTGCCGGGAAGCACCGAATTGACTGTCACGCCGTGAGCCGCAAGGTCGGTCGCCTGCAACCGTGTGAGCGCCATCAAGCCCGTGCGCAGCGTGGACGAAATCGGGAGCAGCTCGTTGGGCTCCTTGGCGACCAACGACGTGATGTGCACGATCCTTCCCCAGCCCTTCTCAATCATCTCCGGGCGCACGAGACGATAGAGCCGCACCACGTTCATGAGCGTCGAGTCGATGCCCGCCTGCCACTGCTCGTCCGTGAGGTCGTGTACGGGTCCAGCGGGCGGACCGCCGGTATTTGTGATCAGGATGTCGGGCGCGCCGAGGTCTCTCCTCGTCTCGCTGACCCACCACTCGAGGTCCTCGCGGCTACTGACGTCCACCACGTACGTGCGGGTGTCCGGATGGATCTGCTCGACCGCCTGCTCGAGCGATTCTTCGTTCCGAGCGCAAATGGAGAGTTGGCATCCTTCCGCTGCGAGCTCTTTGGCGATAGCGAGGCCAATGCCTTTGCTCGCCGCCGCCACCATCGCGATCTTGCCTTGCAGGCCGAAGTCCATACCTGGATGCTACCGGCTCGGGAGACGATCGGACGCTTAGGGCGTTGGGCGTCCGCGTTAGGTAAGCGTAGGAGACTCTCCGTGAAACTCTGTGACAGCTCTGCGCCTCTGTGGTTGCATGTCCTACCACCGAGAGCCCACCCAAGTAAACTCCCGCGAACCCGGAGAGATGGCGGAGTGGTCGATCGCGACGGTCTTGAAAACCGTTAGCCCGAGAGGGCTCGTGGGTTCGAATCCCACTCTCTCCTTTCCTTTTGGTACGACCCTGCAACCAACCAAACACTGCGACAGCCCAAAGCAGGTGGACTTCCCAACATTCACGAACTGGGGAGCAAACTGAGGAGATTTTTGTCGATGAGTGCCTGAAAGTAGCCCGTGACCGTTAATGCGAAGGCTCGATCTCGCACTCGTCGCGTCACACTTGGGAGTCCGATCCTTCTCCATTCGGCGCATAAGCGGGACGCGCTAGCAACTGCGCGACGCCCGGCGCGAGGATAGCTCCCTCTACTTCACGACCCGATACCGGAACGTATAGTGCGGTCCGTCGCCCAGCCACACCAGAAGGCTCATGTGGTCCGGCTTGTTGTTGGCATCGCCATAGTACGGCGTTATTCGCCAGTCTTTGGAACCGGTCGCTCGCTGGCCGCTTTGAGCATTGACTTGCAACTCTCGGTCCAAAGGCTCCCGGGTGAAGTCGCTATCGGGGAAGCTCGCCTGTGTGCCGAAGCCCTGTCCTGGCTTAGGCCGATCATCGATCTCGATTCGGATCGTCGCTCCGCGGGTGGAGGGAATCTGCTTGGGAGGCTGGATCGAGTAAACGACCGTTCCCCAGGGCGCGTTCCATGTTGAAAGGCTTGTCCCATCGCGCTCACTCGAGTTCTGCCAAAGCTCTCGCATCGTTGCGGCGCCCATATCAATTTTTATATCCTCGAGCACGAGCGTTCCGGGCGGGGTTTGCGTTTCCGTGGACGGCGGGTTAACACCTGCACGCGGCGCGCCTGAGCTCTGCGCAGGAGTCACTACCGCGAGCATGGGCTGCTTCGAGCCGAAGCGGTTTAGCACGAAGCCCGGATACACGGGGTCGCTCGGGCCATTGTCGACCTTGCCGACGGTCTGCCAGCTGTTGTCAGACCACTGGGACACGATCCAGTGCGACGACATGCGCTGCACGCGGATGCGGCCGCTCGTTCCGGTCGTCGGCTTTGTAACCGGTTCACTCTCTTCGGTCGCGAAATTCAGCATGGTCTTCTGCCCGACGTCTTCGCGCCGGATCTCCACTTCTCCCGCGTCCTGATCGGGCTGGAGCCGAAAGGCCAACATAATGATCTTCAGGCCGGAGTCGCTGGGGATCTGGCGAAGATCATAGTCGTAAGCGATATCGAAGTCCCCGTTAAGCGGAGATTTGGCAAAGGCCTGGGGCATTCCTTCTTCGCCGTCGTTCAACGACAACGTCATGCTCTGGCCCTCGAACGTGACATGACCACCCAGTCCATCGATCGGGATCGCCCAGGTAGAAGCGTTAATGGGTGGTGCGGAGACGGAAGTGCTGGACGGCAGTGTGCCGGGCCTGCCGTCCGGGTTGGCCCCGCTACCCGTTGCTCCGGCACCGCTCGCGCCCGACGTTTGAGCGCCAGATGCCCCTCCGCCGCCCGGGGTTCCCTCACCGGGGGAAACTGCATCAGACAACGGCCTAATCACCGTTGTGAAAGTCGAGGCCTGGCTCTGAATGCCGGAGTATCCGGGGAAGCCGTTCGGATCGAACTGCGAGCCATCGTCGACGAGCAGTTGAACTACCTTTGTTTGAACGTTCCGATAGCGAGGCGCCCAGCCGTGCAGCACGTGCTCGCACGTAGTGATGTAAGGCGGATTCAGAAGACCCCAAGAGCTGTGCTTGGCAACTGTGCAATCGTTGTCGTCTCCCTCGAAGACGAGCCTGCGTATCGAGTAGATGTCGGCGTCCAAAGCTGCTTTCGTGAGAGGGTGGGCCAGAAGCTTGGCGGGATCTTCAACTTCGTTCTCCACCGTCGCTTTGCTGAGTTC
>JAXDKF010000233.1:0-10688 GCA_034667265.1 Fimbriimonadaceae bacterium | reverse complement strand
CAAGAAGCCGGGGAATGGCGATGGTCGCGCCGGGCCTGTCAATTGTGTTCACTGCCATGGTTGCTCCATTATTCGGGAGCGGGCGGCCGTTCGTTCCGGTTGAAGGGCTTAGGTCCCGGCGCAGTCGGATAGGATAGGTTCATGAGTCTTCTTCGGATGGTCGTTCTGGTGCTCGTTACGGTGGCTTGCGTGCTTGGATGCAGCCACCAAGACCCTGCTAGCCAGTACCACGGCCCGCCCGAGCTCGCTAAGCATCTCAGCGAATCCGGGATTGAGACGACCGATTCGTCTGTCGGCGCAATCTACATAGTCACGGATCTCACCTACGATGAGGCCGCCGACATGTTGCGGAAGCCGCTCGGGGCCGCTGGTTGGAAACTGGAAGATAAGCGCTTCAAGCCGAGGATGTTTCGGGCGACCAGCTCGGACGGTAAGACCGTTTTCGCTTTGGTCGACAATATGGATGAGCGCACCGTCCTGCTGACGCAGATTACGAAGAAGGACGGCGGGCGGTAGGGTCGTGCGGTGTTACGGTGTTACGGTGTTGCGGTGAGAATCCCCGAACGCCTGATCGCCTGTTCCCAAGGTAAAACGAGCCGTGCGCAAACGGATGAATTTGAATGCGATGGTGGACATGCTAACGGTCCAGAAGGCTATCGCGATCGGCCTCGGCGGAGCCTTCGGCCTGTGGCTGTTCGTGATCCTCTATCCGGTCGGCATGGGCAACCCCTGGCGGTACATCGTCGCCATCGGCGGTGGTCTGGTGGCCATGGCAGCCGCCGGTACCTTCCTGGAGGCGCCTGAGGACAGGGCCGCCAGCACGTACTGACGCTTGGCTTGAAAACCTCGTAATCTTCCTTGAGTTTTGATGCTGGGCTGCCGACAATTCCATACAGATGGATTCGGCAATCTCGGTTCAAGACCTTCGCGTCCGTTACCGGACTAAAAAAGGCACCTGGCAAGAGGCGGTCAAAGGCCTCAGCTTTAACGTCAATCCCGGCGAAGTCGTCGGCTTCCTGGGCCCGAACGGCGCAGGGAAGAGCTCCACGATCAAGGCGCTCATGGGCTTTGTGCAGCCTACGGCCGGTACAGCGAGCGTCTTTGGCCTGGAAGCAGGTTCGCTGGAAGCTAAATCGCGGACCGGCTATCTGCCGGAAGTCGCGCTTTACTATCCGTACTTGACCCCTTTTGAGACGTTGAACCTGTACGGAGAGCTAGAGGGCCTCAAAGGCAAGGCTCTACGGACCGAATCTGAGACCCTGCTGGAAGCTGTGGGCCTCAAAGATGCGATGCGAAAGCAGAACCGCAGCTTGAGCAAGGGAATGCTCCAGCGCGTCGGCATCGCCCAGGCGCTGCTCGGCAACCCAGAGCTCCTGATCCTGGACGAGGTTACGAGCGGCCTGGACCCCGTTGGCCGCAAAGAATTACGAACGCTGTTGAAGGACCGCCAGGCTCGTGGAGCCACGCTTTTCTTCTCTAGCCACGAGCTGAGCGAGGTCGACATGCTGTGCGACCGAATCCTGCTCATCCACGAGGGCAAATTGGTGGAGGAGCGCGAGATGAACCAGCTCAAGGATGAGCTTAGAAACTATGTTCTGACTTATGTCGGAAAGCTCCCGGACCAAACCTTGGGGGAGGGATGGTCCGTGGCGCCCGGCCAAGCATTCTCTAAAAGATTTCCTACCAAGGCGGCTCTGATGTCCGCGCTGGAGAACGTGCAGGCTTCCGGCGGCAAACTTGTCGACATCGTTGCTGAAGAGGGCTCTCTTGAGGACTACTTCATCGAGACGGTTCGGAGGGCAGCATGAAGCTACGCGTTTACAAAGCTTTGGCTCGAGGCGTGGTCCTGGAGTCGGTTAGGCGGAAGGACCTTTGGGTCGTCGCGATCCTTGGATTCTTGATCCTGATCGCCTCGGGCGCGCTCGGCTTCTTTGGCGTCGAGGGCATGGAGTCCTTCGTTAAAGATCTGGCCGCATCCGTGTTGAGCCTCTTCTCGGCGATCGTCGCCGTGATGACCTCTTGTCGGCTTCTGCCGGAGGAGATCAAGCAGCGCACACTCTATCCGTTGCTTGCGCGGCCCATCAGCCGTTTAGATTTGCTCATCGGCAAGCTTCTCGGCGCGGTGCTCGTCACCTGGATCGCGTTCCTGATGCTTTGCGCGCTGACGGCGGTTGCGCTGACTACTTTTCACGTCCACTTCGAGCCGATCATGGCTCAATACGTGATCGCTAAGATGATGGGCCTGGTGGTGCTCTGCGCCTTGAGCCTCACCCTGAGCACGTACATGACGCCGCAGGCCGCGGCGACCCTCAGCATGGTGTTGGCATTCGGGTCGACGGTGATCGTTCGCGGACTCGTCATGGCGTACGAGACGTCCAGCCCGGCCATTCAGTGGATTTACAAGTTTATTGCCGCAGCGCTGCCTCAGCTCGGGGTTTTTGATCTCGGTGGACGTGCGGCCAACCTCGGCTGGGCTCCAGTGTCCGCATCCGTGCTGGCGCAGCTTTTCCTTTACATGGCCGCGTACACGCTCGCGATGGTGGCGATCTCCTGGTCGAAGTTCAGAAGGCAGGCCATTTGATGTCGGCCGCGTTTTGGGCAACAACAGCTTCTTGCGGTTTGGCGATTGCGGCCGGTTGGAATGCCACGGCTTTGCGCGATCAAGTCAACCCGCCTCATCCCGTTGCCGGTTTAGAGTTTCACGAGACGCACGCCTCGGCTTCGTTGCTCGGACAGTTCCGCACGAGCACGTCGTCGTGGCTGTGGCTGCGGACCGATTTGTATTTGCACAACGGCGTCGAGCTGCGGCCCTTGACCAAGGGAGAGCGAGACGCGGGCCATAAGGGCGTGGGTAGCGCGGAGAAAGACCTCGGCGCGGCCATGAACGACGACTCCGTAGTGACCTCTATTCCTTCGGTGGATAGAGACTTCCGAGGCTGGCTTGGCAATTTAGAGCGCGCGACGTCCACGTATCGGGACATGCACAATCACACGCACAACAATCCGGAGCAGGCCCTGCCGCTGTTCCGCCTAATGACCTGGATCGATCCCAACTTCATCGAGGGCTGGACCGTTGGCGCCACCGTCATTGCCCGAGATCGGACCGATATAGGCTTTGAGAAAGCTCTGGCCTACTTGAATGAAGGCTTAGCCGCGAATCCTCAGAACGTGCAGATCCTGAACGATATCGGATTCATGTATGCCACGCGCAAGAAGGATCTGAAGACGGCCGTTGGCTACTTGGAGAGGGCCCGGGAGGCTGGTTCCAAGGACACGTCGCACCTTAGCGATGAAGAGCGCGACGAGCTCGCGCAGGTCTATCGGTGGCTGGCGCTTTGCTACAGGGATCTTGGCGAGCGGGAAAAAATGTCTGCGACCATTAGAGCAGGGCTAGAGAAGTTTTCTGACGATCCGGTGTTGAAGCTCCTATCCGATCCGCCGCCTGTCTTCCTAACCGAGAAGGGCCGCGCGAAGTGGGAAGCCGCTCGCAATCGGCGAGCGCACGAGGAGACAGAGCATGCCTCCGAAGAGGCGCACTCGCACGAAGAAGATCATCACTAGAAGCGTTGAGCGTTGAGCGTTGAGCGTTGAGCGTTGAGCGTTGAGCGTTGAGCGTTGAGTGCTGAGTGCTGAGTGCTGAGGGCTGAGACGGCCCCAATACCCAACACCTCAATACCCAATACCTGCTCCGCATCCAAGATCACTTCGCCGCGACGTAACTCACGCGATAGAGCGAGCCGTTGCTATCGGACGAGAACAGGAGGCTACCGTCTGGCGCCTGCACCACGTCTACGGGCCGCGCAAGCGGACGCTTGTTCGGCGTCAGGGTGCCAACGATGATCTGGCTTCCATAGGGAGCTCCGCTCAGCTTGTCAAACAGGATTCGCTCGATTCGATATCCCGAGGGCACCTTGCGATTCCAAGAGCCGTGTAGCCCGCAGAACGCATCGCCCTTCGTATCGGCAGGGAATTGATTGCCCGTGTAGAAGGTGAACCCGTCGACCGCCCAGTGGGGTCCGAAGCACCACGCGGGAACGATGGTCTTTTCTCCCAAGGCGATGATATCCACTCCCTGCTTGGTCGCGAACTCCATGCGGGGAACGCGGTTCCCCATGATGTACGGATGGCCGTAGAAGCCGCCCTGAACGTAGTGGTTGAACTCGTCAGGCGGGTTGAAGTCCGTGAAGGGCTGGCGGCCTTGCCGGTCTCCAAAAGCGGCGCCCCACCAATCGCTCCCTTGATCGCCGCCCCACACCTCGTTGGTGCCGGGCCGCAGCATCAGTTTCTCGGTGTTTCGAATGCCGCTTGACCAGAGGACACGGTTCTTTCCGTTAATGTCGTATCGGAAGATCTTCTCGCGATCTCCGGACTGCTCGCTGATGTTGGAAGTATCTCCAACCGAGGTGTAGATCGCGTCGTCTGTGACGAGCAAAGAGCGCCACCAGTGCCCCGAGCCGCCTTCGAGATTCTCGAGAACGGTTTGCTTCTCATCGGCCTTGCCATCGCCATCGTTGTCTCGAGTTTTCAGGATTGAAGTGGAAGTCGACACATACATCCACCCGTTCTTCCAGCAGAGCCCTTGGACCATGGAGTAGTTGTCGAGATAAGTGTTGAGTACCTCATAGCTGACGCCGTTCGGCTTGAGGGTGAGGACGTCTTGGCTGTCCGGCCGGCTGAGGTAGAGGATGCCCTTATCGTCGAACGCCATGAAGCGCGCATTGCCGAGATCACCGGCCACGAGCGTCACCTTGTATCCGGGTCGCACCCAGAATTTGGGGTCTTCGGCCTGGTAGTGATCGCCGGGCTGGTCGTAGTCGGCGGATTGGTTTGCCAGGTTGCCGACTTGCGTTGGAGCCCCCGAAGGAGGAGCTGCGGGCTTGGACGACTGCGCCGCCTCGACGGACGCGCCCCTGGTGCAAGTTATGGTGACCACGAGACCGGCTAGGCCTCCTAGAGCAAGGGAGGTCAGCTTGAGGGTGCCGAGATTGCGCATTGGTCCTAGTTTATTGCAGTCGCCGTTGACCGCCGCTAGGACGTGCTGCACAATGGTCTGCGGATGCTCAATCCCTACGAAGCGTTCAAGAAGAATTATCTCGTTTGCGGCCTCGCCGAGGATGCGATGTCCGAGGTTTGGGCGATGGGCCTGATGGAGACCCACCTTGCGCGCGATACGCTCATCAAGATCAACGAGAAGAGCAGCGACCTGTTCGTGATCCTCGATGGCAACGTTCAGGTCATGACCGGCGACGGTGACGTACTCGCCGAGCCGGGACCGGGAAGCGTGCTAGGCGAGATGGGCTTGATCGACGACCGTCCGCGATCGGCCGAGGTTGTTTGTTTGGGGCTGACCAAGGTGGCCCGTATCCCGGCGAAGGAGCTGCGCTCCTACATGAATTCTAACCGTGACGTGGGCTTCATGATCCTCGCGAACTTGGCGCGGGTGCTGTGTGGGCGACTCCGATTGGCGGACGCGAAGATCGATCAGCTCAGCGACGGCAACGATCCGTGGAAGGACAGCCTGTGAAGACAGTGAGCGGTGGTCACTGATCGGTGATCGGTGACAGATCACTGCTCACTGTTTACTGCTCACTGCCTCACGCTTGAGTGGGCAAGGAGAGACTCGAACTCTCATCCGGTTAAGGACTGGAACCTAAATCCAGCGCGTCTACCAATTTCGCCACTCGCCCGTAGGTTCAAAAGGATACCTTTGCGTGGTGGCAGGTATTGGGTGTTGGGTATTAGGTATTAGGGGCCGGAGGGACGGGCGATTCGGCCCGCCCAGACGCGTCCATTACATTCGCGAAAAGCAGGCTCCTGCGTTTTGGCGCCAGCGGATAGTCGGCGAATCCCAACACCCAATACCCAATCCCCAATACCCTCGCGCCTATTTCCCCGGCTTCGCAGGTGTGGCAGGCTTGGCCGGCGGAGGTGGCGGGGTGGGCATCTTCAGCATCTCGACGAACGCCTCCCGAGTGATGTCCGGGCGAGGCGTGAACGACTGGATGGCGTCCGTTCGGACGAGTTGCAGCCGGAGGTCCATGTTGGTCATGTCCTTAGGCTTCGGTCCCATTTTCGCGAGAGCCGCCATATCTAAATCAAGCTTGTAGGTAACGAGGTAGTTCTGGTTGAAGAACGACTGCGTTTCGCCGGTGGTCCAGCTCAGATCCATGGCAGTGAAGAGGCCGAACGGCGGTTGGTCCTTGTCGTTGCTGCCCATGCCTCCCATGGCGCCCATCATCATCATCATTGGGCTCATGATCATGTCCATAAGCCCACCGCCTCCGCCCGCACCGGCCGTCTTGATCTGCATCGCGCGGTAGTCGGAGGTCAGGGCAGAAGCCTTCATCGTCAAGGGCCGACCCCCGCCGTCGAGCATAGATGAGGTCTCTTGGGCGGCGACGAGACACGAAAGAGCGAGCAGCGAAGCAGGAACAAGGGTTCTCAAATGCATAAATCTCTCCAGAAGGCCGATGGCCTGCCCCATTCTAGCGGGTTCAAGTGGATTTGATGAGATCGCTCTTGGGTTCCAGCCTGCCTTTCAGGAGAGCTTTGCCGTTGCCGACTTCGACGGACTCGAGGTTGCCGTCCACGGGCAGAGTGTCCAAATCGAACACAGGATTGATGGCGTCGAGCTGCTTTTGGACCATCGCCTTGGGCGCGCCGCCGAGCACGCTTACCGATTCCAGATCGATGAACAGACGCTTGCCTTGATCGATGCGCAAAGTGCAAACGGCCGACACCGGGACCGAGAGGATGACTTGCATGGTCGCGTCCACGTACACCTTTCCCTCTTCCATGCGCACCGAGAAACCCTGGAGGCCGCCCGGCGCCTTCTTTTCGAGGAAGGCTTGAATGTCCGCTTGCAGGATCTCAGCCTCGATCTCGGCCGGTGCATCGAGCTTGATGGAGAAGGGTTCCCTCACCATGTGCGCGGCCTGACCGGATATGCGCACCTCATCCACCGTGAGCCCGATGTGGATCTTGACTCGCTTGAAGGCAGCATACATGGCATCGAAATCAAGCGTTTCCGACTTAGGAGGCATGGAAGGGAATGCTACTCGAATTGTGGTGGAGCGCCGGAACGCGCCGCCATCCGTCTGAGTAGACATAAGCTGTGATCCTTAGCCTGCTTCTCCCTGCCTTCCTCTCTCGGCCGTCGATTGCGCAATCAACGCGCGAGTTTCGGGGCGCCTGGGTAGCGACTGTCGACAACATCGATTGGCCCTCCAGGAAAGGTCTGCCGACGAGCTATGCGAAGCGCGAGCTAAAGACCATCATCGATCGGGCGGCAGATGCGCACCTAAACGCGCTGCTCTTTCAGGTCAGGCCGATGGGAGACGCGTTTTACAAGTCCCCTTATGAGCCGTGGTCGGAGTTCCTCACGGGGAGCCAAGGCATCTCGCCGGATGAAGATTGGGATCCGCTGCAATTCGCGATCGACGAGTGCCATAGGAAAGGGATCGAGCTGCATGCGTGGTTTAACCCGTTCCGGGCTTGGCATTCGGTGGCCAAAAGCACGCCGGCGTTCAGCCACATGACCGTGCGGCATCGCGAGTTCGTGCGGCAGTACGGAAAGCAGAAGTGGGTGGATCCGGGCGATCCGCGAGCACAGGATTACACGATGCGCGTGATCCTCGACGTGGTCAAGCGATACGACATCGACGGCGTCCACATCGACGACTACTTCTATCCGTACCCGGTGAAGAACACGCCTTTTCCGGACGCCTCCACTTACAAGCGCTATGGCAAGGGCCTGAGCAAGCAGGCGTGGAGACGGCAGAACGTGGACCGCTTCGTCGAGCGCATGTATCGAGAGGTCCATCTCGCGAAACCTCGGGTGAAAGTCGGCATCAGCCCGTTTGGCATCTATCGTCCGAACGTGCCTGCCGGTATCAAAGCCAGCGTGGACCAATACTCGGACCTCTATGCCGATCCGAAGAAATGGCTGCAGAAAGGCTGGTGCGACTACATGACGCCTCAGATTTATTGGGCCCTGGGATCGACCGATCAGAACTTCTCTCGCATTCTCAAGTGGTGGTCCGATCAGAACACCTTGGGGCGGCATATTTGGCCGGGGCTGGCCGCTTACAAAATGGTGGAGGGTCCCAAGTGGGGAGCCGATGAGCTGGTGCAGCAGATCGCGGTTTCACGCGAGCAGCCGGGCGTAACGGGCCAGATCTTCTTCAGCGCGAAGTACATCGTGCGCAACACCAAGGGGTTTGGCGACGCGCTGTCGGGGGACGCCTATTCTGGCGTAGCGAGCGTTCCGGACTCGCCGTGGTTGCGGCGATAGGTCGTGCCGGCGCACTAGGCTGACGCCTGGCGACCGGGTTGCAGACTAAAGTCTGCGCTCCAGCGTTGCCTCCGAGGCTCGTGCGGTATGTTGCCTGCATGATTCGGTCGACTACAGTGGTCGCGGTGCGGCGAGACGGGAAGACGGCGATCGCCGCCGACGGCCAGGTTACGTTTGGCGAGGCGACGATCCTCAAGCACAAAGCCAAGAAGGTGCGGCGCCTCGCCAATGGGAAAGTGATCTGCGGCTTTGCCGGATCGGTTGCTGACGCTCAGGCGCTGCAAGACCGCTTTGAGGCGAAGCTCGAGAGCTTCCAAGGCAATCTACGCCGCGCTGCTGTGGAGTTCGCGAAGGAATGGCGAACGGACAAGATCCTGCGGCAGCTCAATGCGCTGATGATCGTCGCCGATACGGAAGGGCTGCTGTTGGTGAGCGGCGATGGCAACGTGATCGAGCCGGACGACGGTGTCGCCGGCATCGGATCTGGCGGACCGTTCGCGCTGGCCGCCGCGCGCGCCCTGCTGCTGCACACCAACCTGGATTCGGAGGGCATTGTGCGCGAGGCATTGCGCATCGCGGCGGAGATCTGCGTTTTTACGAACGACCAGATCACGGTCGAGACAGTCTAGTGCGCGGCACCGGCGAGCTCGGGCGTCTCTGAGACAACCTGCTCGCCAGGAAGTGGTAGACCGAAAGCGCGCAGCCAACCCCGTAGTTTCTCGATGCGATTGGGCGTGTTGAGATCGATCGAGAACGGGCGTCCGCGGGCGTCGACGATGATGCCGACAGTGCCGCCCTCGAGCTTCATGCTGCGGGTCTTGCCCTTGCCCTCGCCGACGTCGAAGTTCTTGGCCGGTTCGATGGTGACCTGCTTGAATTCGTCACGTCCGCAAGGAATGACGACGATTTGACCAAACGGAACCGAGACGTTCACGCCGTCGCCCTTGACTGTGACGCAGGTCTCGCCTTCTTTGCCCACCCCGACCGGGGCGATACAGTGCCCGCACTTGACGATGCAGTCGTACTCGAAGACCTGGCGCGCTGCTTGATAGTGGTGCTGGCTCAGCACGCCCAGGTGCGGCATCATAAAGATGGAGTCGACCGTCAGCATCGTCACGCCTTCGGGCTGGTACGCGTCCATCATCATCAAGGCGGACTGAGCACGCTTCGGCGCGTGGGAGAGAACGCCGCCCGATCCGATTATCATGTCGAGAAGCATCATCCGCACCAGCGTTTGGCCGGTGGCCTGCTGATTGAAGATCTGGCCGATGTCGCGCTGCTGTTGGCCGCCGGTCAGGCCCCTTGCCAGAGTCTTGTGATGCTCGAACGCCAGCCTCAGCGCCTCGCGTGCGACCGCTTGCTCGATCAACAGATCCTCGTAGGTGTGAGGGATCGTGGTCGGCCGGATCATCTTATTGCGGAGCCGATTGCGGACCTCGGCGGGCTCGAGCTCGAAGGGAAGCCATCGCGCGATGTTGTCGATGCCCGCTTCCTTGAGCACGTTGCAAATCGAGTAGCTCATCCCGAGGTTGGCCGAGACCGTGCGGTTGTAGATGCGCGTGTCGTCAGGCGATTTGAACACGGAAAACACGTCGGTCGTGGCGCCGCCGATGTCCACGCCGAGAACATTGATCTCTTCGTTCTCCGCGTACTCCTTCAAGAGCTTGCCGACCGCATTCGGAGTGGCCATCACTTCCTCGCTCGTCCACTCGAGGAGCTTGGAGTAGCCGGGCGCTTGCTGCATGACGTGCTCGAGGAACATCTCGTGGATCTCGTCGCGGGCTGGGTCCAGGTCCTCGCGGTCCATCGTCGGTCGGAGATTGTTTACGTACTTAATCTCGACCGTCTCTCCGAGGACCTTGCCGACCGGGTCGCGCGCGCCCTTGTTGCCCGCGTAGATGATTGGCAGCTTCATGTCTCCAAAGCGAGGCTTGGGGTCCGCGCGGCGCACGATCTCCGCCATTTCGATGAGGCGGTCCGTGTTGCCGCCGTCGGTGCCGCCGGACATGAGGATGATGTCGGGGCGAAGCTGGCGCAGCCGTTCCACCTTCTGAAAGTCCTTCCGTCCATCGTCTACCGAAAGCGTGTCCATAAGGATCGCGCCGGCGCCCAGCGCCGCCCGTTCTGCGGACTCCGCCGACATCGCCTTGACGAGGCCCGTGACCATCATCTGCAAGCCACCACCCGCGGATGACGTCGACACGTAGAGCTCGGAACCCTCCAGATCGTTGCTTCGCTTGTCGACCTCCTGGCCATTTTTGAAGAGCCGCCAGACCTTGTCGCCCTTGATCAGCGATCGCCGGCCGGCGGAGAAGCCTTCCGGCACGGTGGTCTCGGTGATCTCCTCAAGCTCCGTGATGGAGTTCAGTACACCGATGGTGACGTCCTCAAACGG
>JAXDKF010000232.1:0-23556 GCA_034667265.1 Fimbriimonadaceae bacterium | reverse complement strand
CCCACGGAAACGTCCGAGTTCGAGAGAGTGGAGCCCATGTACGTGGAGCTGCCAGGCTGGCAGGAGGATCTGCGCAGTGCGCGGTCTCTGAACGACCTCCCGCAAGCGGCGCGAAACTATCTGACCTTCATGGAGGACTTCACAGGCGTACAGATCGCGATCTTGAGCATCGGCCCCGATCGGGAAGAGACCATGGTGCTCAAGCCCGATCTGATCTGGAACGAGGCGTCGCGGGCCCCCCACCTCGTTGCATAGTGCGCCATGGGCACGCCCTTGCTCCAGGTCCGAGGTCTTTGCAAAGACTACGCGATGGGCGACAGCGTCGTGCATGCCCTTCGAGGCATCGATCTGACGGTCCAGAAGGGCGAGTTCATGGCCATCATGGGTCCGTCTGGATCGGGCAAGACGACCTTCATGAATCTGCTGGGATGTCTTGATCGCCCCACCTCCGGGGAGTACGTCTTGGACGATGTTCGCATCGCAGACAAGACAGACAATGAGCTGGCCCAACTCCGGAACAGGTACTTGGGCTTCGTCTTCCAGACGTTCAACCTGCTGCCCAAGACGACAGCACTGCGCAATGTAGAGCTTCCGCTCCTCTATTCGCCTGCGCCAGATTCCTCGGCAAGAGCGACCGATGCCCTCCGGCAAGTTGGGCTGTCAGATCGAGCCCACCACCGGCCAGGCGAGCTGTCGGGCGGTCAGCAGCAGCGGGCGGCGATCGCCCGCGCCATCGTCAACGATCCTATGCTGATCCTTGGGGATGAGCCCACCGGAAACCTGGACTCCAGAACCTCAGAGGAGATCCTGGCTCTGTTGCAAGACTTGAATCGGCAAGGCAGGACCGTGCTGATCGTCACGCACGAGCAGGACGTCGCCCGCCACTGCAATAGAATCATCCGATTCAGGGATGGCAGGCTGGTAGGAGACGAGCCCGTGGCCGATCCCATCGATGCTCGCGAAGCCTTGAAATCCCTGCTGGACCCGAACGCCGACCTCTAGGTAGCGTCTCGCTCCAGCGTCAGATCCTTCGAGGAGTAGCTTTCGTCCGTCTGCCCGCCGTCATCCTTCAGATCCTCGCCCACGCTGTAGATCGAGAACTGATTGCCGGCGGCCTTGTAGACGAACTCCCGCCCTGTGTAAGGATCGGTTCTGAGCTCCTTGTCGAACTCGGACAGATCGTTGGGTGCGGCGAGGCCCGCCTTCACCCTGGCCAGGATCTCCGCTTCCAAGATCATGAGCCGGGTGCGCGCCAAGCTCGCGTCTCGCATGGACATCAGCGGCTCCCCAGCCGTAAAGAAGTGCTTGGCGAACCGTCTCCATGGTCGCGATTCCGCAAGCTGTGGACCGGGGTCGCGCTTACGTTCTTGCAGCGGGAGCTCGGAAAGCGCCTGAAGCCATCGTGCCCGCTCGCTAGCCTCGGCCGCAAAACCCTGGAAGTACGCGGCTTGCTTGGAGGGGCTCTTTTCCTTGAGATCCTTGAGGTAAGTGACGCTGTCTCGCACATCCGCGCCGAGATTCTCTTTGAGGCCTGCGAACTCTCCCCTTACGAAAGCGTCCTGCACCATTTGCACGGCTCTTAGCATGTCCAGCTTCTCGTTTTCAAACGTCGAGGTTAGCGGTGGCCGGGTATCGAGGGCGCGCCCAAGTCCCGCAGCCAGTTCCCGAAGCTGTCCGGCGCCCATTTCCTTCATATGGGGTGCAAGTGCGCGCCTGGCTTCGTCGGCGGTCGCAAAACCGAGCGAGGCGTCCATGGCATCTCCGCCGGTGAGGCTGAAGCCGAAACGCGTGGCCAATACGGCATCGCGGGCAGCGCCATCGAAGTCTCCTTGTGCGCACTTGGTCTCGATCCGCCACACGACGGTGCGGCCGATCATTCGCCAACCACGGTTGGTGGGCGATGCCTCGAACGGCTCCCTCGGAACAAACTCGAATTCAACGGGCTTGCTGACGCCGGCTGCAACCCTCGAGATGGCGGAGCCGGCCTGCTTGACGGCGGTCTCACGCATCCCAGGGGTAAACCAAACGCGGTCGAGGTAGTCGGACTTAACCGATTCCTGGACGTTTTCCGCCGCAAGAACTAGGTCGTTGTATCCATTGGACGACCCAGAATGAGGCGAATAAATGGGCTGAGAGGAGGACCAGGTGGGCAAGAGTGCCGGCCCTTCCTTGTGGCACCCAGCCGCTACTAGCGAACAGATCGCCAGCGCCCACCCTCCATGGCGCGCGCTTTGCAACATTGGTAAAACCTATCCTACCGCAGGTTCAGGCAAAACGAGTAACTAGTCTTGCAGAATCATGGACGAAAGTGTCAGCGTCCAATTACGCGGATCAAAAGGAAGTGCAACGTTGAAGGGAGTCATTCTTGCTGCGGGAAAGGGAACGCGACTGTATCCGGTCACTCACAACATCCCCAAACCCCTACTGCCGTTAGGGAACCGGCCGACCATCTACTACGCGTTCGATCGCCTCAAGGAGATGGGGGTGACGGACATCTGCATCGTGGTGGGCGAGATGGAACGACAGATGAGGGACTTCCTCGGCGACGGCTCAGACCAGGGCGTCCGACTCTCCTACGTGCGGCAAACGGAGCCGAAGGGTCTCGCCCATGCCGTGGGATTTGCGGAGGACTTCGTGGACGGGGACAACTTCGTGCTGTACCTCGGAGATGCGATCTACGGATCGGGATTTCAGAGCTACGCAAAGCGCTTCTTGGAATCCGGCTGCGCCAATCTGGACATCGTTAAGGCGGTTGAGGATCCCTCGCGCTTTGGAGTGGCAGTCGTCGAGGGGGAGCGCATCGTGCGCTTGGTCGAGAAGCCCAAGAACCCCGAATCCAACCTCGCAATGGCAGGGCTTTACTTCTTTGGCCCGCAGATCTGTAAGGTGCTGCCCGACCTCCAGCCAAGCGCCCGAGGCGAATATGAGATCACGGACGCGATTCAAATGCTCATCGATCGTGGAGAGCTCGTGCTTGCGGGAATCTACGACGGCGTGTGGTTCGACACAGGGACTCTGGATTCCTTCCTGGAGACGAGCATGTTCTTAACGGCCGGGAATCCAGTAGTAGATCCGACCGCAGTCGTTCAAGGTCAAGTGGGGCGAGGCGCCGTCGTTGGCGAACGTGCAAAGCTGAAGTGCACGTCCATCGAAGACTCTGTCGTCCTACCCGGAGCCGACGTGCAGGTCGATGGCCAAATCAGGCACGCGATCCTCGCGGGACGCGTACACAAGGCTGGAGACGTCGCAAACGAGATCTTGCAAGGGGAAGCGGTGCCCGCATGAAACAAAAAACAATCCGGTTGGCGATTGCGGCGTGCGCGTTAGTGGTGCTGACCGCGCCTGTCGCAGCCTTGCAAAACGCCCTACCTGCCAAGCCTACGCTCGAGCAGCGGCTGGCACAAACCGAGCAGAAGTTAGCCAAGCTCGCGTCTGGTCATGACGCGTTTATGGCACGGCTTACGAAGATAGAAAACCGAATGGACGAGCTTTTGAAGAAGATGCGAGACTTCAGGGCCAAGCTCGAAGCCAAGGCCGGAAAATGAAAAAGGGCGGCAAGCCGCCCTTTAACTCCAAGTGTTGACGAACTAGCCGCCGGTCGTAGCAGCCGGGGCAGCAGCGCCGGTAGTTGCCGTCGTCGCGGGAGCAGCGTTCTCATCAGGCTTGCTGCAGCCCGCAAGGATTCCACCAACCACGCCAAGCACCATCACCAGCGCAATAATCTTCTTAACCATATCAGGACACCTCCGTAATTTTCCCCTTGCGAGGAAGTTCCATTTTTGCGAGAGAACTCTCTTGCGGAGACGTTTATACCCCTATCAAAGGGTTCGCCCCCAGCGCTCCACGCAAGCTCATTATATTGAATTTCGGCCCTAGAAGCAACCTCAATGACAGAAAGATAGGTCTCCCGGTTCCCTGACAATTGTGCTGGGTCCACGATCCGAACTTTGCATGAGTACGGTCGTCTCGAAAACGGGTGGCGGGCCCGCCGAGTGATTGCATGGGCGAAACGGGTATGACAAAGGTTGCTTGCGGCGGCCGGAAACGTGCCGCGCACCCGGACCATGGCTGTTAAAACATTGAGCTTTTTCGAGAAGCTGAGAAGAACGCTTATCGGAGCTCCGATCCACACGGCCCGGGCCCATCACGAGAAGCTTTCTCCGCTCCTAGGACTGCCGGTTTTTTCCTCGGATGCGCTATCGTCGGTCGCTTACGCTACTGAAGCGATCCTGTTGATCCTGATCCTTAAGGGTAGGGAAGCCTTATCGCTGCAGTTCCCGATCACGATCGCCATTTGTGTCCTTATCGTGATCATCACGATTTCTTACACGCAGACGATCTACGCTTACCCGAAAGGCGGCGGCTCCTACATCGTCGCCTCCGACAACCTGGGAACGACTCCCGGGCTGATTGCGGGAGCTGCCTTGATGATCGACTACATCCTTACGGTAGCGGTCAGCATCTCCGCCGGCGTGGCGGCCTTCGTCTCCGCATATCCAGACTTTCATCCGTATCTCGTCGAAGCAAGCATCGTTCTAGTCATCATCGTCGCGTGGATGAATTTGCGTGGCGTGCGCGAGTCAGGCGCTGTGTTTGCTGTGCCTACCTACGGGTTCATAGTGGGTGTAATGGCCATGCTGGCTATCAGCATGTGGAAGGTCCACGTACTGGGCATGCCGGTTGGAGCTCAAGAGGTGCTGAGCGACAAAGCGGGCAAGGAGGCGAGCTTCCTTCTCATCTTCATTGCTCTCCGATCTTTCGCAGCGGGTTGCACCGCGTTGACCGGAATCGAGGCGGTCAGCGACGGCGTGCAGTCCTTCAAAGAGCCCGCCGCGAAGAACGCACGCATCGTGTTGCTGCGGATGACGGGGCTGCTGCTGGTCATGTTCATCGGTATCGGCTACTTGAGCCAGCACTTACCTAAGCTCCTGCTGTACACCAACAAGAATCCCGAATACCGCACGCTCACCTCGCAGATCGCTTCCTTTGCCTTTGGTCCCGGAAGCATCGGGTTCCTCTACGTTCAGTTCGCAACTATGGCCATTCTCGTGCTGGCCGCCAACACCGCCTTCGCGGACTTTCCGCGAGTTGCCAGCTTTCTTGCGCGTGATGGCTTTCTGCCTCGCCCGTTCGCACGGCAGGGGGATCGGCTCGTGTTCCACAACGGCATCATCGTGCTCGGCTTGGCGGCAGCCGCATTGGTGTGGATCTTCCAAGGGGAATTGGATCGGCTTCTTCCGCTGTACGCTATAGGTGTCTTCACGGCATTCACCCTTTCCCAGGCAGGCATGGTCGCGCACTGGCGCAAGCTGAAAACTCCGGGCTGGCAACGCAGCATGGCCATAAATATCATTGGGACAGTCCTGACTGGCGCCGTGGCCATCGTCATTCTTGCCACAAAGTTTTTCGAGGGCGCCTGGATCGCCGCCGTTTTGATAGGCCTCGTCTTTGGTCTGTTCAAAGCGGTGAAGGTGCGGTATTTGGCTATGGCGAAGCAGCTCGCCATGGATGACGCACCCATGAAGCTCGCGAGCAAACACACTTCGTTGCTGCTGATGCCGCGGGTCCACAAGGGCATTGTCAAGGCCCTGAACTATGCCAAGACGGTCGATCCGAACTGCATCGCGATGCACGTCACCCTGGACGAGCGGACGCTGCCACAAGTGAGAAGGGACTGGGACCGGTATGGTCTGGGCGTTCCCCTGGTGATCTTGAACTCGCCGTTCCGCTCCCTCATTCGCCCCGTTCTCGACTACGTAGACGAGCTGCGAGAGCAGGATCCCGACCAGATGCTGACCGTCATCGTTGCCGAAGCCGTCTCCTCAAAGTGGTATCAGCGCTTACTGCAGGAAAATGTCGCCGCTCAGCTTAAGATCGCCCTCGCTCAGAGGCGCAACGTAGCCGTCACCAGCGTTCGCTACTTCCTCGATTGAGCCTCGCAAGCCATTGGCGCTATAATGCACCTAGAACTTGCGGTCTTAAGGGACAGCCGCAGGATGAAATCATAGTGGCCCAGACTGAGGCGGAGGCTTCAGTCTGGGCCATATGTTTCGCAAACCTTCGGGTATCTCTAGCGCCGTGGAAACGATCTCTTGGGCCGAGTTTGAAAAGGTCGAGCTGCGCGTCGGCACCATCGTTCGAGCCGAGCCATTTCCCGAGGCGCGCAAGCCGGCTTACAAGCTCTGGATCGACTTCGGATCGGAGCTCGGAATCAAGCAGTCCAGCGCGCAACTGACCAAGGTCTATGGCCTGAAAGAGCTGCCCGGTCTACAGGTGATCGCGGTCCTGAACTTTGAGCCCAAGCGCATCGCGGGTTTCGCGTCCGAAGTTTTGGTCACCGGCTTCGAGCGGGCTCCTGGCGAAGTGGTCCTCGCGACTCCGCACAGCCGCACTCCAAACGGTGCCAAGCTGTTCTAAATGCAAGTCCGAGCAGTGGAGATCGATGCAATTCCGGTCGTTGCAACGGCACACCAAGGCGCCTACACGCGAATTGGGGAGACCTTTGAGAAGCTCGGCGAGGCCCTCAAGGAGCAAGGACTCCCGGGCGGCTCATTGATCGCGATCTACTACGACGATCCCCACTCGACACCCGAAGAAAACCTCCGATCGTACGCCTGCGCGGTGGTTCACGGCAACACGGATGTTTCCGCGTCCGGACTGATCCGGATGGAGATTCCGGGCGGCAGATATGCGACGGCCACGGCCACCGGGCCTTATTCGAACTTGCCCAAAGCTTGGGAGGACTTCTTCATTGAGGGCATCGGCAAGTCGGGTCTGAAAACGAAGCCGGATCTGTGCTTCGAGAAGTATCTCAACACGATGGGCGAAGTTGCGCCTGATGCGCTGGTCACGGAGCTGTACGCGCCCATCGAGGGCTAGGCGGCGACGGCGTGCCGCGCGGCGGCTACGCCGCCAAGCGTGAAGAAGAACGTCGCGCCGGCTCCTGCCTTAGATTGGGCCCAAACCTTGCCTCCGTGCCGCTCGATGGCGCGCCGCACGTTGCTCAGTCCAATGCCTGTGCCCGGAATGTCCGCATATCGGTGTAGCCTCTCAAACGGCTCGAAGATCCGATCGGCAAATACGGGATCGAAGCCGATACCGTTGTCGCGGACAAAGAACACGAGCTCGCCTTCCGTGTAATCCGCGCCAAATTCAATTTCTAGGAGCTTGTCCACGCCTCGATACTTGCAGGCGTTTTGGACCAGGTTTCTGAAGACCAGAGATACGAGTGCAGGATCGCAGTCTGCGCGCACTCCCGGCTCGATGCGCAGATCCAATCGAGACACCCCTTCCGTGGCGGCAACATCGTTCGCCTCATCTTCGAACAGATCGGAGAGGCTCACTGCTTGTCGCTCGACCGGCTTATTGCCCTCTCTCGCGTACTGCAGCAGATCATCGACAAAGCTGGAAAGTCGCATAGCCGCGCCGTAAAGGCGCTCAGTCTTCTCACAGCCCTCTGGCCCCAATCTTTCGCCTTCGTCTTCCTTTAGGAGCCTCGCGTTCACAACCATGCTTCGTATGGCGCTCCGGAGATCGTGCGCAACCGTGTACGTAAAGCTGTTCAAGGCCTCGTTCTTCTCGACCAAAGCCGCCGTTCGGTCTGTGACTCTCTGCTCGAGCTCTTCGTTGGCGTCTCTAAGAGCCTGCCGAGCAACTTCCAGATCGGCGTGAGCTTGCCCGTGGGCGCCACCCATCAGGGCTACCGTGGTGGCCGATCCCAAGAAGATCAATAAAGACAGCGCCTCGGGCCTATGCATGATCGCACTCACCGGCGTCACGAACATGTAAGTGCCGACGCAGGCGCCTAATCCTAAACACACCAGTGCGGGCTTCAGACCGTATCGCCACGCGCAAAACGCGACTGCAGGCATGAAGAAGGCGTAGGGAGCTCGGGTATCGAGAGCGCTCTGAAGGGGCAGACGGGCGACTGTGCATACGATCACCGCGAATAGGGCGACCGCGTAACCTTCGAGCAACCCGCCGGGCGATCTTGCTTCAACACCCTTGGAGAGCCGCGCAAGCACCATCTAGTGAAAGTATTGGTGTTGCAAGCATCATTCGTCAGAGCATAGAGGCTAAAGCGTTAAGTGTTCAGCTTTGAGCGTTAGGGGTCGGAGGCTGCGTGCTTTGAGCCTGGAGCCCCCAACCTCCGGAGCCTAAACCGCCTTAGGCGTGAAACTGGTTCCGCAGCCACAGGATCGAGCTGCGTTGGGATTGACGACCTTGAATCCGCCGCCGATCAGGTTCCCCGTGTACTCCAAGGCGGAACCCCGCAGGTACACGGCGGACTTGGAATCGCAGACGACCTTGACGCCCTCGACGTCGAGCTCCATATCGAACGGCGTGTGCTTCGTGTCGAGCTTCAAAACGTATTCAAAACCTGAGCACCCGCCGCCTTTAACCCCGACTCGCAGAAAGACTTCCGGCCGGCCGTCCTTTGCCACGAGCCTCTTGATCTGCTCGACGGCTGGGGCCGTAACCTCGATTGGAAACACTGCGGAGTCTAGTTCCTGGGGTTGTGCCATGTATTCCTAGTTATTGGACGTCTGGGCAGCGGTCATTCGCTTAGGTGCGTCGAATAACTGCACATTCGACTTCTCGCCGTTCTTGACCAAGTCCGCAAGGGTGAGGTCGTCGATAACATGGTCCACGGCCTGTTGAATGACCTGCCACAGCGATCTCACCGAGCAATCGACGGCGTGGGTGCAGATCGAGAGCTGGCCGGAGTGCTTGCCGCAGAATTCGGCGTCGAACAGCTTTCCGCCAAGAGCTTCTAGGACTTCGCTGACCGAGATCTCCTCAGGCTTTCGGGCGAGGGTGTAGCCGCCGGCCTGCCCTCTTGTGCTGGTAATGAAGCCTTCCTTCCTCAGGATCATGAGCAGCTTGGCGACGTGGGTCGGAGTCAGCCCCTCATGCCTGCTGATCTCGGGAATGGTAAGGCTCCCTTCAGTGCCCAAACGGGCGATCTGAAGCAGACACCTCAACCCATATTCCTCTTGCGCGGAAAACTTCATGTCTCGTCGAGTTACTCCCTAATACCTTAACACCCTATTCTGGTTCAGAACCCTAGCAATAGCCGCGCCTCCTCGCTCATTCTCTCGATCGTGAACGGGGGATCCCAGGTCAGCTCCACGGTTACGTTCCCAACGCCAGGCGTGCTCCGCGCCGCAGTCTCTACTTCTCCGGGTAGCGAACCCGCAACCGGGCACATCGGCGAGGTAAGGGTCATCACGATGTGCACGTTCTTCTCGTCGTCGATCCGAATCTCGTAAATTAGGCCCAGGTCGTAAACATTAACCGGGATCTCGGGATCGTAGACCTGCCGAATCGACTCGATCACCTCGTTTTCAAAAAGAGACTTCTCGATGGAGTTCATCGGTTTTGGACTCTCGCTGTTAGCTTCGGTACCAATCGGCTTCGGCATCAAAAAACCTCTCCCATTCCTAATTCCAAGTTCCCAGTTCCGAGTTCCGAGTTTGAAATCATTCCGTCGTCACCTTCGCTTCTTGGCCCTGGAGTGCGGCGTGGAGCGCGTGCCACGCCAGCGTGGCGCATTTGATCCGCACGGGGTGGTCTCGCACGCCAGCCAGAGCCTGGATCTCATCCCCGAGGTCTTGGCCGTCATCGCCCGAGGTCACCATCTTCTGAAACGCGCGGAAGAGCGCTTCCGCCTCGTCCACCGTACGCCCTTTTACCGCCTCCGTCATCATCGAAGCCGATGCCGTCGAGATAGCGCATCCCTCGCCCTCAAAGGCAATGTCGGTGACCCGGTCGCCGTCGGTTTGCACCGTGAGCGCGACTACGTCACCACAAAGAGGGTTATAGCCTTCTGCGTGCCGATTGGAAGATCCCAGGCGCCCACGATTCCGCGGACGCTTGTTGTGGTCGAGAATGACCTCTTTGTAAAGTTCGCTAAGGTCCATGTCTAGTCTCGTAACAGCCAATGAGCCGCGTAGCTGAGGATGAAGAAGAAGGACCCTCGCACAAGGGCCCAGACGGCTCGAATCGCCGCCTGGTCGTTCTTCATGCCGTAGAGACCCACGCCGATCTGATACACGCATAGGAGCATCACGACCACCAGCAGCCACCGGACGACTTGCCGGGCCGCATTCGGCTTCTGGGCGTCGTCCTCGATAAATCCGCTCACGCGAACATCTCCTTAACCTTTAAGACGCCCTTCGCCAGCGCTTCCACGTCCTCGGGAGTGTTGTAGAGGGCGAAAGAGGCGCGCGCGGTGGCAGAGACACCCATGCGTTTCATCAGCGGCATGCAGCAGTGGTGGCCCGCTCTGATTGCGATCCCCTCGCCGTCGAGGACGGACCCGATGTCGTGCGGATGTACGCCGTCGATCACGAACGACACGATGCCCGCCCGTTCATTGGCGGTCCCTATCAGTCTTACGCCCGGGATCTCACCAAGGAGTGCTTGGGCATAGCGAGCAAGCGTTAGCTCGTGCGCGTGGATGGCAGCCATTGCAGCGTCCATGTCCTCGCGAGTCGCTTTGCCTTTGCCGCCCGAGCCCAATCGGCCGACGTATTCGATGGCAGAACCCAGGCCGATAGCGCCGGCGATGTTAGGCGTGCCGGGCTCGAACTTGGCGGGAAGGTCTGCGTACGTGGTTTCCTCAAAGCTGACCGTGCGAATCATGCTCCCGCCGCCCTGATATGCGGGGAGGGCCTCAAGCAAGGCGCGCTTACCATAGAGCACCCCGACTCCGGTCGGGGCATACATCTTATGGCAGGACAGGGTGTAGAAATCGGCGTCGAGGTCCTGCACGTCCACCGGCCAGTGGGGTCCCGCCTGTGCCCCATCGATCAGCACGAGCGCGCCGGCCTCGTGCGCCATCCGAGCCATCTCTTTGACGGGGTTCACCGTGCCGATGCTGTTGCTGATGTGTACGATGCCAAGGACCTTCACCCGGTTGCTCTTTAGCAGCTCGCGATAGGCGTCCAGATCGATCTCGCCCGAGTCCGTGATCGGAATTGCTTTGACGATCGCGCCCATCTCGGCGGCAAGCATCTGCCACGGCACGATGTTGGAGTGATGCTCCATCGTGCTCACGAGGATCACATCGCCTTCTTTAATCGAAGGTAGGGCGGTAGAGCTTGAGACCTCTCCGGGCGTTCCAGTAGAAGACAGCCCGCGAGAGTGCCTGCCAAGGCACGTCGCAACTAGGTTGATGCCTTCGCTGCATCCCTTCGTGAAGATAATTTCCGCATTCTCTCGGGCGTTCAAAAACAGCCGGACAGTCTCTCGGGCGCGCTCAAACCGCTCAGTGGCAAGCTCGCTCAGGTAGTGCACTCCCCGGTGCACGTTGGCGTTGGCTTCGGTCCAATACAGATCCAGATCCTCGATAACCGCTAGCGGCTTCTGTGAAGTGGCGGCACTGTCCAAGTACACAAGCTGCTTTCCGCGAGCGAGGGTCCGCAGGATAGGGAAGTCGCCCTTAACCGCCATTCCTAGCTTGATCTCGCGTTCCAAGGCTGTGGCCATCAGCTCATCGCTCCAGAGAATCGTCCTTCGAGGCTTGCGCCAGCGACCGGTACAGCCATCCGGGCCGATATGCGGCCAGATAGCTGATGAGCACGCAGCCTACGGTTGCGATCATTGCCGCCTTGCGTGCCGTCCCAAGGTCCAGCTTGAGCTGAGACAACGCAGTGCCCACAAAGATGCAGAGGATGACAACGCAGAGCAGGAACACGGCCAGCCGTGCCACGCGCTCACGACGCTTATCGCTCACCCGACACCTCGCCTAGGCACCATTCGAACAGTGCTTTCCATTCATGGCGCTGCTTGGCCACGAGCCTCGGATCGAAGTTGCTCGAGCTCGCCTCAACCTCGTCGACAAACGCTACGGGATCGTAGCCAGTCGCCTCAAACGCTGGGTGCTGCACACCGTGCTGGAACCAATGCTTTGCATTCCAGAAATCGCCTTCTCGTCGGTGCATAATGCCGTGCCACAGCGCGCCTGTGGGGCCCTGGATGCCTTGGCTGATCGCGTGCGATCTATCGAGCTCGTCGAAATACAGCCAAAGCGCGGCTTGCAGTGCTTGACTCTTGTTGAATGGCGGCTCGCTGCAAATGCGATTCGCCACAGCAATGATCTTGTTGCCGACGGGAAGCGCCGGCATCAGCGAGGGCATTGCCAAGTCCAGAGGCAAGATCGATTGGAGCTCCGTCCAGCAGTTGGAGACCGGTTCGGTCCTCACTTACTCACCCCGCGAAGGCTGCGCCTCTTCATTGAGCTTATTGTAAAGGGCCTTCTCCAGCGCGTCTCGCACGCTTTGCACCGAGATCTTCTCTAAAACTTCTGCGGCAAAGGCGTAAACCAGAATGGCGTCGGCTTCTTGCTTCGGAATACCGCGAGACCGAAGGTAGAATCGCGCGTCCTCCCGAAGTTCCCCAACAGTGGCCCCGTGGGTGCATTTCACGTCGTCCGCAAAGATCTCGAGCTGCGGCTTCGTATTGACTTGCGCGGTAGGGGTCAAGAGGATTGCCTGATTCGTCTGCTTCGCGTCGGTTTTCTGGGCGTCTTCGTAGACGAAGATCTTGCCGTTGAACACGCCGGTAGCGTGCCCGCCCAGGATCCCTTTGTAGACCTCGAACGAGTTGCAGTTCGCGACCGCATGATCGATCCGCGTGTGGTTGTCGACGAGCTGATCTCCAGTGCCGACGTAAGCTCCGTTCAGCCAGGTTTCAGCGTGCTCGCCACCCACCCAGAAATTGAGGTCGACGCGTGAAGTCTTCGCGCCAAGCTGCGCGCTGTTGGAGCTCAAAACGGAAGATCCGTCTTGCTCCGCGGCAACGGTCGCCACGTGAATGGCGTCTGGACTTTCCGATTGAAACCGGATGTGCTCGAGATGGGCCCTCTTGCCCACCACGATTTCCGTGACTGCATTCGTGAAATACATGCCGCTGAGCCCAACGTGGCTTTCCAAGACCTTCGCCTGAGCGCCTTCTTCGAGCACGATTAGGACGCGGGGGTACGCAGCGAACGCGCCGTGGTCGGCCCTGCTAGCAAACATGACGTGGAGGAGGCCCTCCACCACGGTATTTCGAGGCACGTACAGGAACACGCCTTCGCTTATGTAGGCCGTATTGAGCCATCGGAACCGTTCGTCGTTGGTCGTGCCGAGCCGGTTATCGAGGACGTGCACGCGCCCAAGATGCTTGAGCACAAGCTCTTCATGGGTCTCCAGTGCATCGCGTAGCGTGCTAAAGATCACGCCTTCCGGCAGGATTCCTTCAGTGCTGAGCTCAGGCGCATACTCGCCGTTCGCAAAGGCCAAAGTAATGGCCTCGATCCCGCCAACAGCCGTGTTTTCGAGATCGGTGCGAAACAGGTTGGCCCCGTAGGACGGCAGCAAATTGAGCTCGCGCAGCTCGGTTAGAGGCGTGTACTTGAATTCCTCGTCTTTGATCGTGGGCAGCCCGACTTTTATGAAGCGCTCCAGCGCGTCATCGCGGAGGCGTTGCAGCGAGGCGGGTCCGTAGGTGCCCAGCAATCCCCGCAAGTGTTCGTGGTTTGCGATCAGGCTATGAGGTCTCTCCTGGGTCAACATTCTTTTCAATTCGTGATCGGACGCACTCTTAGCGCTTAGCCGTCAGCTCCTCCTCGATCCACCCGTAGCCTTTGTCTTCCAGCTCCAGCGCCAATTCCTTGCCGCCGCTCTTAACGACCCTGCCGTCAACCAGCACGTGTACAAAGTCCGGAATGATGTAGTTCAGCAGACGTTGGTAGTGCGTGATGACTAGGAACGAGCGATCTGCGGCCCGCAACCCGTTCACGCCTTGCGACACGATGCGCAACGCGTCGATGTCCAGGCCAGAGTCGGTCTCGTCCAGGACAGCGAGCTTCGGCTCGAGCACGGCCATCTGGAAGATCTCGTTCCGCTTCTTTTCGCCTCCGCTGAAGCCTTCGTTGACGCCTCGGCTCAGGAAGTCGGGATCGAGCTCCAGCATCTTCGCCTTCTCCTTCACGATTTTCATGAACTGCATGGGCGGAACTTCCGGCTCGCCGCGATGCTTCCGAACCGCGTTGAATGCCGCCCGTAGGAAATAGCTGTTGCTGACGCCGGGAATCTCGACCGGATATTGGAAGGCCATGAAGACGCCTTCCGCCGCGCGCTCCTCAGGGTTCATGTCCAGAAGGTCCTTGCCGTTGTAGGTGACCGAGCCTTTTGTAACCTCGTAGCCCGCGCGGCCCGCCAAAACGCTCGCGAGGGTCGACTTACCGGACCCGTTGGGGCCCATGATCGCGTGGATCTCCCCCGGCTTGATGTCTAGGTTGATGCCGCGGAGGATCTCTCGATCCTCGACGCCGGCGTGAAGGTTTGAAATCTTTAACATAGGCAAAGCAGGAAGCGGCCGGAGCCTCTCTTCTCAACTACGGCCTATTGTGGGCTCAAAGTACACAAAAAGGTCAAGTTTCTTGGGACCAACCTGATTATCTCCGGTCCGATCCCTTGCCGACCCATACGCCAGCCGTTTTGGTTGAGGCTTCGCTCAACCTAGCGGGAAGCGGGATAAATGTTGAAGACGTAGCCGTACGGGTCTCGCATGAACAGCTCGTCGCTTTGGTAATCCGCCTTGCTGAACCCGAGCGATTCCAGCCTCCGCCGCGTGGCGTCCATGTCCTCCACGTTGACCGAAAAGGCAGGCTCCCTTACTTGGTCCTCGCAAAGGAAGATTCGCAAGTCGCCGCCGCGCATCTCGGTCCATTCATCCGCGACTTCGGTCACTTCGAAACCGAAGGCTTCCTGATAGAGGCTCGCGGCGGAGGATCGATCTGGCACGCCGAGAGCGATGCAATTGGTCAATCCAAGCTTCATGGTCGTCATGAAGCTATCCTAGCGCAACGACTAGTCTCCGTCGTCCGCTTGAGGAATGGGCTTGAGGTTTCGGGTGCGCACTCGCTCGAGGATGAATGTCCGCTGGGGCTCCAAGCCTGAAGCCGAGTCTCGATAGATCTTTGCCTCGATCCGGTTAGGCCTTCGGGTGGCGATGTCCGCGTTAGAAAGCTCGTCGAGCATGGTGCCATCCGGCAGCCGAATCCAAATCTTGAGCTGCGCCGTGCTGTCTTTGGTGCTCAGCAGTTTGACGCTCCCTCCGGGAATGACCTCGATCTCACCCACTTTCAGAGGCGAAGAATTCACCGCTAAGCTCCAGGGCAAGAAACTGAACGCTCCCGTGGCTGGTTGCACAGGAGTGCCATTGGCCCGCGGCTCCCAGCGAGCAAGAAGCATGGGCTTGCCTGAATAGTCAGCCGCCTTGCTAATTGCCTCCAGGATGATTGTTTTGGCCGTCCCGCCCGCACGCACGGTCAGCCGCTGGGGATTGCTCAGGGGGGTCGGCTTTCCAACTGGAGAAATTCGTAGCTCGTAGACATCTTCCTCTCCAGGCAGATAGGTGGCGGCCAAAGAAATCGCGTCGGCGTCCACCGCCAATATGCTGAAGACAACCAAAAGGGCCAGGCTCATGGTGGTGCCGCCTTGACGACGTGAAGGACCGTCGGCGCAGCCCACGCGATCTTTAGCTGAGGAATGATCGCGGCTTCCTTTGTCCCAAAAACCGCGAGGGTGCCATCGACGTTGGCGTTCATCAGTTGCAGGGTCACGATCCGTCCGCGATTCTCAGCCACAAACGAAGTCAGATCGAACGTTGCGGTGGCGCCTGTGATAGTCAGCGGGTAGTTCGCGATCAGGTTGCCTGTGCTTGAGAACGTCGTCCGGTCCAAGCCGGGCGCATTCGCCCAGGCGATGCCCGACTCGGCCCAAGACGTATCGGCAATGTCATAGATGGACATTGTCGCGATCGCGCCTTTGGGCCCCGATCCCGAAACTAGCGGCAAAACCAGGAGCGCTGAAGCAGGATCGCTTGTGATCGCGGTCAGATCAAGCTTGATGTATGCGCACCGGTTGAGGCCGTTGTTTGCAGTGTTGCTCGCGCGCTTGGCCAACATGGTGGTGGCGCTTCCAAAGTTCAGGTTCTGCGAGCTCCCGGCCTGTACATAAGCGTCGGCCAGAGGCGTCACATTGAGCTTGGATTTTGGCATCGTGGTGACTACCGCCGATAACCCGCTCTCGTCTGCGCCCAAAAGGGCAGTGACGGCATAGTAGTAGCGTGTGCCGTTCGTTAATCCAATGTCGTTGTAGGAGCCGGACGGCACGTTTCCAACGACGCTGTACGGTCCGCTGCTCCTTGTGCTCCGATACACGTTGTACGACGTCGCGGAAGGCACTTCGTCCCACGCGACAAACACTTGGCCGTTGCCCGCACCGATCCCGACCCCGGTGGGCGGCAGAGGAGCTGCCGGATCTACAACGAGGGTGAGGGGAAGGGAAGCCGACTTTGATTCCGCCATGCCTGTCAAGAACAGGTTGTAATTTCCCGTCGGCGTGTTTGAATTCACAGTGATCATTAGCGCCGACTCGCCAGGCCCGGTGAGTGTGGGGAGTGAAAACGAAGCGGTCGCTCCCGCGGGCAGACCGGAGATGGAGAGGCCCACCGGAGACGCGAAACCACCACTCGCCAGGACGGTCGCCGTCAATGAAACCGAGGCGCCTCTCTGGACCTGCAGACTGGACGAAGACGAGCTCAAGCTAAATCCTGCCAGGGGCGACGGGACGGCAGAAGCTTCGCTCGAGCTCGGGCTCGAGCCACCGACACCCGCGGCCTTTACGATGTAGTAATAGGCTGTCCCGTTAACGCAAGACGTGTCCGTAAGCGTCGCTTCCAGAAGTCCCGTCGCATAAGGCGTCGGGTCCTCGGCGCCGGCGGCAAGACCGCGATAAACATCGTACGACGTCGCTCCTGGAACGAGGGTCCACACAAGGTGCACGGAGCCGTCCCCGGGAGAAGCGATCAACGTCGTCGCGCCTGGCACGTCCCCGGCGCTCGCCAAGACCTCGAGGCCGCTGATCTTCGGATTCTGATCTGGGCTTAGGGCGTTCGCGGCAAAGTTCACGACGATCTGGCCGGCAGCATCGGCAGCGGCCGGAAACTCTCTGACACAGGCTCGATACGGTCCGCCCGTCGCAGCGAGGATGTCAAAGCCCGTGAGCACAGGAGTCCCATTGACGGCCACGTCAATGAGGCGCTGTCCGGCCTCGATCCAGTAAATCTCTGCGAAATGCAACCGGACTAGGTAAGTGGCGCCAGGAGTCAGCGCACTTATGGTGTAGAGGCAAGGCGAGTACCTCTCAGACCGGTACACGTCCATGGGCGCGGGATTGAGAACGCCGGAGATATCGACCGGTGTCGTCATCACTCGCTGCTTGCCGCCCGTGAAGAAGGCGTCGGCGGCAAAGGTCTTGAAGGCGCCGCTTCCCGCGTTGACTCGCATGATCGGCGTGATCGATCCGGCTGTGGCCGCAGCCTCGTTCGAGCCGGTGCTATCGCCAACAGAGTTCCACGCCACAACGCCGTAGTAATAAGTTGTCCCATTCACCACGCCGGTATCGACAAACGTCGTGGTGACAACATTGCCATTGATCTCGCTATACGGTCCACCCGGAGCGCTTCCCCGGAACACCTTGTAAGCAGTTGCCGTTGAAGCGCCGGTCCACGTGAGCCCGATTTGGCCGATGCCCGCGCTTGCCCCTAACGCCATAGGCGCCGGAGGAACGGAACTAGGTGCAGGCAGCAATCCGTAGCAAACGAGCTTGTGGTGCGTGGATCCATCGTCGGCGCCGAACGCGCCCACGAACACTTTCCCGTTTGCGACGGTTGGCGGATTGAACTTGGCGTGGTAGCCGATCTCGTCACGGGCCGGAATCTGACGGCTGTTCCAGAGCTCCTTGAGGTTCGAGGCGTCGAAGGCTCTTATGACTCCCGGCACCGTGTCTTGATTCGCATCCCCGACGAGCGGAAGCGTCGCCCAGACGATTCCCGTTCCCGGCGTCGCTCCATTGGACGTAACCGTCATGTGGCCACCCGCCATTCCGTTCGGTGCGACCACTGCGCTCGTGTAAGCCGGCGTCGTGTTGAACACGCCACCCGCAAATTGGAAGGCCTTCAACTTGTCGTATTCGGACCAGACGTACATCAGGAGTTGACCGCTCGGGTTGGTCCAGAAAATCGGCGACCCGTGCAAGTGGCCCTTCACGGCTAGCCACGACTGGACGATTTGACTGTCGTCGGCTAACTGGTGGCCGCCCATGGTGTCTCGATTGACAACATACAGCACGCCCTGTTTTCCGCTGCCGACCACGAATCGAGTTCCCGGAACCGGAATGGCGCCCGTGCTGCCCAGATCCATGTCGGCGGCGTTCAGAGTGGCTTCATTGAAAGGCGTAAAGCTGTCGACCAATGTCAGTCCGCTTGCCGTCGACAGCTTTAGAAACGAGTCGCCGTAGCTGGCTTGCGTGGGATCGAACAGGCCGTTGCCCGAAATTCCGTAAATGAAGCCATCTGAATCCGCGCTGAGGCCTTGACCCGACTGCCAGACTCCGCCGTATCCGGAGTTCGGCGTTGTGCAGAACACCCCTGCCTGCACGAGGGTGTCGGCGTTGTAGCCCACGATCCAGCCATGATAGGGCGGCCGATCCGCGTGGGATGCGAACGCCATGTAGACGACGTTGTTGAGCAACAGCAGTCCTGGCCGTTGCATGTGCTTCTTGGCGTCAAAGGTCAGAGTGCCGTTCTTGCTGTCACTCGACGTACCTGGGACGCTAGGAGAAATAACAATGGGGCTTCCCGGTTTGTCGGCGCCGGTGAGGATGTCGAGGGCATGCAGTCGATAGACGTACTTGACGATCGATCCCGAGACCTCTTTGGTCTTCGCCGTTATGTAGATCGTTCCACCGCCGGCGCCATCGGGCTTAATCACTGGAGTGGCGACGATGCCGATCATCGGATGCGCATCCATCTGTATGGCCACATCGGCCGTTGGCACAGCGGAAACGCCGGTCCTTAGGAAGTTTCGATGCCAGAGTGGCTCAGTGGCGGAGGGATCGTCGGCGTCGAATGCGTAAACCGAATCGTTCATCGTGGCGACGAACACCACGTTGTGAACGCCTTTGTCGGGAATGGTCAGGCCAGGCACATACAGAGGCTGGGCGTACACCTGTCCGTCTACGATCCTCTCGTAAAGTTTTCCAAATGTGGACGGCTTGACGTTGGTCGTGTTGAGGACCGTCTCGTTCAGGTTGGCGCCAGAGCGCGCATTGTCAAAGCTGCGTGTGAGCCATGACACTTGAGCGAAACAGGCTGAGGACAGCCACAAAAGGGCGCCAAGCAGCGCCAAACAACGGCAACGCATTCCAAGGGGCATCGGATTAGCTTCATTTGAAGCAAAAGCCGTGCCAATCTCCTACGGCCATTGTATTGCCGCCGGCATGGCGCTGCTTCCAATGAGCCCACGTATGCGGTCGACTCAGCAATGATCGAGTCGAGCATGGGATTATGTGAAGACATGCGTGCGCTATTTGATGTGTGGCAGTTCACCCGGGAGCGTCTCAAGCCGTCCCACGAAGACCTGAGCCAAGAACAGCTCCAATGGCGTCCGCACCCTGGGACCCATTCGCTTGGGGAGATCCTCTATCACATCGCCGGCGCGGAGCACTATTGGGCTTCCCGATTTTCTGGGCGAGATCCGCGAGCATCCGAATGGGAGGACAAGCTTGACAGGGCCGTGACCGACGGATTCTTGAAGGAAGCCCCAGCCCCGTTCGGTCCGGACGAGATGACGCCCGAGCTGATTACGCGAGCTCTGGAGTTCACCGCCTCAGAGATCGCACCGATCCTGGAGAGTCCTACTTCTGAGCAACTCGAGATGCCGATCATTAGCCCGATCGGGGACCACATCAATGGGTACCAGGGCATGCTTCGCCTCGTCCAGCACGCCAGTTACCACACAGGCCAGATTTGGATCATTCGCACGCAGCCCGCTTTTCCTACAATATGAGACCAGCACAAGATCGCCCGCTGTTAGCGGCACTACGCAGGCTAAAGCCTGCCGACCGGGTTGCAGACTGAAGGCGCCCGCACTCGCAAGCACATTCGCTTGGGGAAATTGTTTATCACGTAGCGGGCGCGGAGCATTATTGGACTGCTCGGTTTTTGGGACGAGATCCACGCATCCGAATGGGAAGACAAGCTAAACCTCCCCGGCAACCACACCGGCTGGCACCCCGCACCGATCGGCTACCTCCAAACCTGCTGGGACGATCAGGAAGTGTATTGCTGAAACGGCCAAGCTGAACTCGAAGCGACACGAGGGACGACCAACTACGCCTTGCGACGACGCTTGAGCACGAGGCCGGCTCCTACCGCGAGACCCAACATCGTCGCCGGCTCGGGCACCGCTCCGAATCGCACGTTGTCGACATTGGCGAAAAATAGGTTGTTAGTGGAACCGGAGGCGACGAGGCGGGCGGAATCGAACTCCACGCCGGACAGCGAAAGCTTGTCGTGATACCAAAGGTCCTCGCCGTGCAGAGTAAAGGTAAGCGAATCGGAGCCGACGAGCGAGCCGTCACGATACACCTCGAGGGTCAGGGTCTTTCCGACATTGCTGGCCTCTTCTGGGAAGCGGTAATCATAGATGAATAGGTCCAGCGACATAGCGTCCTCGACGCTGCCCGTCGACATCTCAAACGAGGTGAACGGGGCGAAGGACGTTGTGTTGCCGGGCGCATAACCGCCGAAGTTCAGCACGTTGTTTGGGGAGAAGCCCGGCGATCCCCCGTAGGTCCCGCTCGCATCCTCGATCGTAAAGATGGTGCTCCCATCGGGCTGGTCGGTAAACAGATTCGAAAAAGTGATCCCGCCGTCCGTGAACACGGTCGTGGGGGATCCTTCCGAAAGGTCGTCGAATGTCGCAGTCTCCGCCACAACGGCGCCCGCTATACCAAAGGCGGTAAGCAAAGCAAGAAATCTCATAGCACTCTCCTAAAGGATCAGTATAGCGTGCCCGCCGTGCTAGGTGGCGATTTCATCGACTCGGGGTTCCTTGCCGGTTGGACCCCGCGGCACATTCCGTCGCCACCCCTCTTGCGTACCGAATCGCAGATCACCGATCACGGCTCACTGATCGTTATTTGGTGCTGACCGCGCGGCCGTTGGCTGTAGGCAAATCCTCTTCGCTGAACGCGAGCTTGATGCCCCGCTTCTGGATCTCGTCCACGAACTTCTTGCCGGTCATGGCTTGCTCGTAACGCACCGCGCCCGGAGGGCAGCCGCCGCCCGCGATATGGGCCGCGTAGATTGCGGTGGAGAAGCCGGTCATGCGCTCCATGGCACTGAATCCAGTCTTGTCATCGTGCTTGTCAAGGATGTCGATCTGAAGCTTCCTTCGCTTGCCGCCCTGAGTTCCGACACCAATACCGCGGACCGCGATCAGGTCCTTATCCGCCGGATCGCGAAGCGCTTCGCCCATCAGCTTGCAGAACAGCTCGCGCGGAACGACCTCGGAAGATCGCGTCTTGACAGGCTTGTCGTCCCAGAAACCGAAGTCGAGGAAGATCCTCATCTTCTCGCAGTGGCCCGGATAGCGAATCGTCTTGTACTCGTAGGTGGTCAGCTTGCCCTCGTGGGTGTACGGAAACGTCGAAGCGCCGCCCGAGGTGTGGAACGCTTCCATCTGACCCAGGCCGTCGATGTTTAGCGTCTCCAGCTCTGCAAGCGTCTCGACGTGGAACAGCTTGCCATCGCGGATGACGTCCGACATGTGCATGTATTCCGTAACCAAGCCCTCGATGTTGAACACCAGCTTGTAGTTGAACGGAGGCTTGGGGTTTTGAGGCAGGCCACCGCAGTAAAGCTTGATCGACTCGGTTTCATCCAGAGACTCCAAGAAGTAGCTGCCGAGGTTGTTCACCAGGCCGGGAGCGAGGCCCGTATCCGGCACGATCGTTACGCCCTCTTGCTTGGCAACGTCGTCGACCTTGAGGGTTTCCCAGGTCACGTTGGTGTCTCCACCCATGTCGACCATGCTGGTCTTGGCTCTTACAGCCACGGCGGCCACTCGAGGATGCATCCAGTAGGGTACGCAGCTCAGGACAACGTCGGCCGGCTCGAGAAATTTGTGGAGCGACTCGGGGTCGAGGGCATCGACCTGGCGAACCTCGCAGATTTTGCGCCCTACGAGGGCGTTCACTCGGTCGGCGTTTTTCTGGGCTTGCTCGACGGTCAGGTCGCCCATGAGAATCGCTTCAGGATCGGCGAATTTGGCGAGGTCGTACGCTGCGCAGGTGCCTTGCATGCCGGCACCAAGGATGGCAAAAGTCTTCTTCATTGGAGATCACAGGGAACCGTCGGCAACGACTGGTCCTAGGCATTAAGGTTACCTAGTGCGGCCGCTCTACGTCCAAGCTGGTAGGCACGAATGGGTGGTGTCCCAGCCCCTCGCCTCCCGAGGGTTGTAAGGGCGCCACCCGATATTTCTCCTAGCTTTTGCGCCTTAGCGCTCAGGCAGCGGCGCCCGCAGACATCGCGCTCGTATTCTCGTGAACCTCTTCCGGCATCTCGACTCGCCGATACCGCTTATCGAGCATTCCGGACAGCGCCGCAACGAGCATGACGGCGGCCATCACCATGAACGAGGGCACTAGCCCAAGCTTGTGCAGCATCGTTCCCGCGAGGACCATCCCAATCGGCATGACCCCCGTCGCGATCATCTCCCGCACCGCATTCACGCGTCCGCGGAACGCGTCCTCCACGCTCACCTGCAAGTAGGTGATGATGGGGACGTCACCGAACGGAATGAGGATTCCGGTGATGAAGTTCAGCAGCACGAAGCCTACGAAGTTCTGGCAGAAGCCCATCAGCCCCACCATCACGCCTACGGTCGCGAGCATCGCGCTGAAAGCCACCGTCGGTCGTCGAGCTTTGAACTTGCCGACGAACACGCTTCCCAGGACCATTCCAGCGAAGAACGCGAACTCGAACCAGGTCAGAGTTTGCGGACGGCCGCCGAACCATTCTTTGTTGGCCGCGATGTACACCACGAAGAAGGGAGCGACGCCCAGCCGGAAGGCAGCAAGGAGCACCGTCAGCACCTTGAGGTCGTGCCGGTCACGGATGAACCGCAACCCGGATTTGAAGTCTTCCCACGGATGCTGCTCGTCAGCCTTGCTTCGATCTGGCACGATCTGGGGCAGCTTCGCGATGAAGGCCGCAGAGCCCAAGAAGGACACGGCGTTCAGCGCAAGGATCAAGACGAAGAACATGCGAGGTGCGACGTCGAAGAGCTGTCCGATTACGCCAGCCGCCAAGCCCAGACCCACCAGGAACATCACGTTGAACGTGGCCGAGCTCAGCGCGTTTGCCTTCATCAGCAGCTCTTGGGGAACCAAGTTCGGAATGGCCGCGCTCTTTGCGGGCATGAAGAAGCACCGCATCGTGGACAGCACGAACGGAATCGCCAGCAAGCTCCAAACAGGAGGCTTGCCATCGAGAAGAAAAACGAAGATCGAGAACACGAGCAGGGCGATCGCGCTGCAGACGTCCGAAAGCAGCATGATGCGCTTCCTATCGATCCGATCCGCGATGACGCCCGCGTAGGGACCTACCAGCAGGTAAGGCAGCATTTCCATGGCGCCCACGTAGCCGACC
>JAXDKF010000231.1:0-3779 GCA_034667265.1 Fimbriimonadaceae bacterium | reverse complement strand
GCTACGGTGAAGGTATTTTCGGATGCTCGTCTGGCCAGGCAGCGCGCAAAGCAGTCCGTAGACTCACTCCGGAGGGAGCGAGAGAACAGACGGTGAGCCCACAAGTGCCTTGATTCACGAACTGGGGAGATGTTTGTGCAACGTGCTTGTGGTCGGTTCCCGTGTTGTGGAAGCCTCACCAGGAAGTTATGAACCTGACCGGGTAGGCAGGATTTAGACTGTATGACGTGCTCGCCGTGCGAGGCGCGGGAATTCCGATGTTGCTCCGCGGGAGAAGCCGGTGTTCACTGAGTTCACGATCACTTCGATGCAAAACTTGCAATCTGAAGCGCAAATCGATCCTCAAGTTGCCGGAGATACTCCGCCCTTTCGCTTTTTGGGAGGATTGTCTACCAGGATAAGCTCGTCATCTTATGCGGCGCGTCGGAAAGCCTGAGTGGGACACCCCTCGATTCGACAATGTGGCACTTCTGGCAGGTTCATCACGAGCACCTGCACGCGCGTCAGCTGCTTGCCGAGGCTATGTCAAAACGCCTTCGGGTCTCCTCATGTTCCAACAAATCAAGATATGACCCAATCGAAGTAGTCGTCTGCCCGTGAAAACGGATCGGACTACCTCCTTTCGCGCCAACTTGATCGTGGTTTGTTAAATCTGGTCAATATTTTGTAGCTGGAGATGTCATAAACGAAAGAAGCGTGTGATGCTCTCGATTGACCGGCACTCCGCTTCCATCACCGGTTCCAAGAGCGGCACGCGGTCCTGGTCGTAGAACTCAGAGCCCCAGTCATGCACGGCAACGAGGTCTTTCGCAGCCAATCTCGGTACGAACTTCTGATACTCCTTGCGTTTGTTGCCGTTGTCGCAGAACAACACCAGGGGCTTAGGAAGTTTGTCTATTAACTCGAATACGATCTCTTCATCCACGGCGGTGAATAGGTCGGCTTGAATGAGTCGGCCACCAAGCGCCTGCACTGTCATGGCTGGGCGGTCATCTGGTTGCTTGACGTCAACCCCAACGTAGCTCATCGAGCGGCAATGGCACTGAATCGCCAAGAACATGGACATCCCGCCCCGCCAGCTCCCGAGTTCGATCAGTGACTTCGGATTCGTTCTGTTCAAGAACTCCTCCCACAGTAGCAAGTCCTTGTAGGCTTGCCCGATCTCGACGCCGCAAAAGGTGCTGCTAGTAGTTGGCCCATCCCAGCGTTCCGAAAGGCTCACGGCCCAGTATAGGCTTCAACACCCATGCGTCATAGCGTAGACCTGGACAAAGCCTCATCAAAAATCGGGTTGTTCCAAAGCTGAATAGACGTCGGGATCTTCGATGTACCGTAGTAGTTCTTGAGCTTCTCGATCAAGGCGCAATCGCTCTCTGAGACTGCGTTCCTCTTTGCCTCCGAGCTGATGGTGCCAAAGCTGCCGCCGCAGTCGTGGCCAACAAACACAGATTTCGCGACTGCAAGCTTGTAGCCAAGTGCTCTGAGCCGCCAAGATATCTCAAGATCGTCGGCGCCGAGGTAGCAGCGCTCTTCCAGAAGACCGAACTGATCTAGGACACTGCGGCGGACGGCGAGACAGAAGCCGATTAGCAACTTCGTGTTGGTCGTCGCCGGCTGACGGTTATCTCCGTTAACCGCTCTAGCAGTCGCTTCGCGGGACGCCATCTGACCCGGAGGCAGATACAATCCCGCGAATTGCTCTCCGCAAACGTTATCGGATAAGGGACCTGTGGCAGCGACCCGCTCGTCCTTAAATGGCTCGAGCAGCCCTTCGATCCAACCGGGATATACACGCGTGTCCGGATTAAGCATGATGATGTACTCGCCATGCGAAGCGAGAACACCCAGGTTGCACCCGCGGGAGAAGCCAGTGTTAGACTCGTTAATCACCATCTCAATTGCCGAATGTCCGTCCGCGGATCCTTGAACGAAACACTTGAGCCAGTGCTCGGTTCCATCGTTGGAGGCGTTATCGACTAGGATGAGCTCGTCATCCGCGCCAAGAGTCGGAAGTGCAGAGTTCAAGCACGTCTTGATCGTTCTCATCGAGTTGTAGGTCAGGACGACGACGCTGCACCGCTTAGTGGCGGCGCCAAGCTCGCCAATGTGCGGACCCACCAGTGTTGCCATCCTCCCCGGTTGCGAGTAGGGGTCCGGGATAGGGTTGGCTACATAAAGCTGTTGATAGATGGAGGTGCTGTGCTCGGCTAGGCGTGCATCCAGGCCAATTGCGGCCGCCGCTTTACCGATGCTCGCCGGCGGATCGCCAGGCGACGCATTACCCAGCTCATCATAAAGCTGCCCCATGTGCAGGGATTCCTCGCCCGCGACTAGGTAGCCGGCATCCCAGAGCATGTCTTTCAAGCTCTCGGGAGTGAAGAAACGCAGGTGCGTGCGATCCAACAGGCCGTTGTCGTCGTAGGTGAACCGCCCCTGCAGAAGCTGCACGATAATCGACCAATGCGCCACGTTAGGCACGTTGGCAACGAGGACTGCATCCGGCGTCAAATGCTTGCGGAGCCTGGCCAAGAACGCCTGCGGGTCTTTAAGGTGCTCCAAGACATCGCCACATATCGCACAGTCGAAGTAGCAGTCCGGCAGGGGAAGCGGATCCATCTGCTCAACGTCCCCTACAAGCACCCGATTAAGCCGCGCCTTGGCCTCGGCGGCGATCGCTGGATTGAGCTCAATGCCCCAAACTTCGCGTGGGGGCAGCCGCCCTTCCGAATCGGAAGTCTTCTGTCCGCGCAAGGTCTCGCCTAGCCGGCCAGCAGCACAGCCCACGTCTAGTATTCGACGGCATCGACCAGGCACGTGAGCGACGATTCGCTCATTCGCACCCTGGTAGTAGGCCTCGGCCGTTCCGTCCACATTCTCATTGTATAGCTGGCGTTGTGCGATCCACAGCTCAGATCCAGGAAGCGAGGTTGCCATGGAGACCCGGATAGAGCTGGGAATCGAGGCCGTTGATGATGAGCAGCCAAACGGAGGCGGTGGACGCCTGCGCCGAACCTCCTGTCTCGTGAGCGAGTCACGCATGGTGATGCCCATACCCGGCCCCATGCTCGCGAGGGAAAGAAAGGAGCCCTTCACCGACCCCGATTGGGCCTTCGAGGTCAAGCTCGACGGCATCCGAGTCATCGCGCAAATAGACAACGGCAAAGCGCGGCTCTTCTCCCGCAACGACATCGACATCAGCCACAAATTCCCCTCGCTGATCAAAGCGCTGCAAGCCACAAAGCTCAGTAAAACCGTCCTCGATGGCGAGGTCGTCGCGTTCGATGACCAAGGCCGCCCATCTTTCGACAGGATGCTCGAGCGATACGGCCTCACCCAGACCCCGCTCATCGCCCACGCCGATCGCAACAACCCCGTCGAGCTGCACGTCTTCGACATCCTCACCCTGGACGGCAAAGACCTGCGCAAGCTCGCGCTCCGAGAAAGACGAAAAGCCTTGCAAGCTCTGCGCATCTTCAAAGCTCCGATCAAGTTGGTCGATTCATTCCCCGGCGACGGCGTAACCCTATTCGAGCACGCCAAAAACTCGGCTTCGAAGGCATCATGGCCAAGCGCCTCGACAGTCCCTATCTCTCGGGCGTGCGATCGCCGGATTGGCAGAAGATCAAGGCGCTGCACACAGAGGAGTTCGTGCTCGGCGGCTTCACCGGCGGCGAGGGCTCGCGCGCGTCGCATTTCGGGTCGCTGCTCCTCGGCAAATGGGAGGGCGGAAAGCTGCGCTACGTCGGCACGTCGGGCGGCGGATTCACGGGCAAGCTGCT
>JAXDKF010000230.1:0-4500 GCA_034667265.1 Fimbriimonadaceae bacterium | reverse complement strand
AGTTGTGGGGCAGACATTCCTGTCTGCCTCTGGGAAAACGCAGACAGGAATGTCTGCCCCACTAACTGGCCCCTAGCTTCGCAGCCGGGCAGCCTTGATGCGGTTGATCGCCCGCTCCAGTTCTTCCGTCGCCTGCTCGCGCGTTAGCGACGAGGGCTCGCCGCGCAAAGCCTTGCGCGCCTCGTCCTGGATCCGCTCGGCCTCCGCGATGTCGATCTCCGGCGCTAACTCGGCCGTATCGGCCAGGATCGTCACGCGCTCCGGAGTGACCTCGGCAAACCCGCCGCCGACCGCGACGAAGTGCCGGTCGCCGTTCGCAACCTGGTATTCCAAGATGCCCGTCTTGATCGCCGAGATCATAGGCTCGTGGCCCGCCAGTACGCCGAAGTAACCCTCGATACCGGGGGCGACGACGGTCGTGGCCCGCTCCTCAACAACGGAGCGATCGGGAGCTACTACTGATAGGGTGAAATCTTTGGCCATTTCTTAATCAGTAAATAGTAAATAGTAAATGGTAAATGGTAAATGGCCCGGAATGTTTAGGCAGATAGATCGCGGAGAACTGGATCGACCGATCCGTCCATTTACGATTTACCATTTACCATTTACCGTCCTGATCATTTACTACTTACGTCCCTAAACCGCCGCCAGCTTCTTCGCCTTCTCGCGGACGTCGTCCAGACCTCCGCAGTACAGGAACGCCTGCTCGGGGATCTCGTCCAGGTTGCCGTCGACCAGCTCCTTGAACGCCTCGACCGTCTCGTCGATGGTCACGTACCGGCCAGGGTTGCCCGTGAACTGCTCCGCAACGAAGTTCGGCTGCGAGAGGAACCGCTCGATCTTACGAGCGCGGCCCACAAGCTGCTTGTCGTCGTCGGAAAGCTCGTCGATGCCGAGGATCGCGATGATGTCCTGCAGTTCCTTATAGCGCTGCAGCGTTCCCTGCACCCGTCGAGCAACCGCATAGTGGTCGGCGCCGACGACGCGCGGGTCGAGGTTCTTGGAGCTCGAGTTCAGCGGGTCCACGGCCGGATACAGGCCCTTGGATGCGATCGACCGCTCCAGATAGACATAGGCGTCGAGGTGGGCAAAGGTGGTGGCAGGCGCCGGGTCCGTGGGGTCGTCCGCGGGGACGTAGACCGCCTGTACCGACGTCACCGATCCCTTGTTGGTCGAGGTGATCCGCTCCTGCAGGAAGCCCATCTCGGTGGCGAGGGTGGGCTGGTAGCCGACGGCGCTGGGCATACGCCCCAGAAGCGCCGAGACCTCTGATCCCGCCTGCACGAATCGGAAGATGTTGTCGACGAAGATGAGAACGTCGCTGCCGACTTCGTCGCGGAAGTACTCCGCCATCGTGAGAGCGGTCAGAGCGACTCGGAGGCGCGCTCCGGGCGGCTCGTTCATCTGGCCGAAGACCATGGCCGTCTTGTCGATAACGCGCTTCTCGGTGCCGTCCTTGTCCGTGAATTTGGCGTGCTGCATTTCCAGCCAGAGGTCGTTGCCTTCGCGTGTGCGCTCGCCCACGCCGGCGAACATCGAAACGCCCGAGGCTTCCACCGCGATGTTTCGGATGAGCTCTTGGATGAGAACGGTCTTGCCCAGTCCCGCGCCGCCGAAGAGGCCGATCTTTCCGCCCTTGTTAAAGGGAATCATCAGGTCGACGACCTTCAGACCGGTCTGGAGGATCTCCACCTTGGTGGACTGCTGGTCGAACGTGGGAGGCTGGCGGTGGATGGGCTTCTTGATCTTGCCGCTCACAGGCGGACCGTTGTCGATCGTCTCGCCGAGCAGGTTGAAAACGCGGCCGAGGGTCTCTTCGCCAACCGGGACCATGATCGCCGAACCGGTGTCGACGACGTCCATGCCGCGGACCAGGCCGTCGGTGGAAGCGAGGGCGACCGTTCGGACGATGTCGTCTCCCAGGTGCTGGGCGACTTCGCAGGTCAGGTTGATGCCGCGCTTCGCGTCCTTGATCTCGAGGGCGTTGTAGATTCCGGGAAGGTTGTCGCTGCTGAAACGACAGTCGACGACCGGGCCTAAAACTTGGATGACTTTGCCAGTGCCAGGCATGCTTTTACGATTCTCCTCCGGGCTTGGGTGAGAGCTCAGGCGGGCTGAAGCTCGGGGGCGATTATACCTACCGGGCAGGCAGCAATTGAGAGCAGCGGCAGAACCTATTTGGCGATCTGGCAACCGCTGGAGACGGCGAGACGGCTGAACATCCGGACTTGAGACACCCTAAATCTGAAGCCTCAGAACTCGTCTCGGTCGCTTACAGGCCGCCAAGGGGCCCAATTCCCTGATCTAGAAGACCAGCGCAGCATCGATTTTTAGTAGTATTTCGTCTACTACATCGGCTGGGAATTGTTGATGATGACTGAAGAACAATTGGACTTAACCTTGACAGGAATTGACGAGGAATTGCGGGCTCGGAACGTACCAATCGTATACCGATCTTTTCACGGCTATTTCGACTTCCTGGGGAAGGCGAATGTCACGTCATCTCATCCCTTGGCGGACAAGGCCCGCGAGTGGTTCTCGCGGCAATACGGATCGAGAGAACTGCCTGATGAGCTCCGCGGAAATGTTCCCGTTCTGCTCAGGGGTGACGTCTATTGCATGAAGCTTCCGATCTTTTGGGGGCCAATGGAAATCTGTTGCGAGCCTGTGCGACCTGACGAACCGCATGTAATTCAACCGCCACACTTTAAGGTAGTTGACCATGTGGTTGGGTTGACCGCCCAGTTCTCCGCGAGTTTGACCTATGAAGAACTGAGGGAGCTTAGATTAACTTTCGCACATTCATATCGAAATTACGGTCCGATTAGAGATGCCGAATCTTCGACGTTAGAGCTCATAAAAGAGGGCTGCGCCGACCGTCGTTTGGCCATTGCCGCTTTGCTACACAGTGTGCCAAGCAATGGATTGTCAAAGTGGCAGAGTCTGCAAAGCACCGAAAAGTTCCTGAAAGCGTATATCGCGAAGCAGGGGCAGAAATATCCATGGTCCCACGACGTCGTGGAACTGGCATGCGTCGGCGAAAGGCTTGGATTGAGGGGGCTGGCCTACAAGGACTTAGTGGAAGTGCAGTGCACCACACATGTGCGCTATGACAAATCTCTGGTGACGGTCCGAGAGGCAGTGGATGCCTTCTCTGCAGGCCTTCGCATTTGTAGCAGCGTTGCGGTGGGATTGGGCTTTCCCTACGACATGCAATGAATCCACTACAACGAGCTAGCGCTGGTCGGTGTCCATTGCCGTGGGCGACTTCCGCTAACCCGTCTAGCTAGCTTCGATCTAAGCCAACATTATTTCCACGCTTGATGCGGCTCCTCAAGGGCTCGGCGATCCCAATGTAATCCAGCAGCATTCGACCAAGCCATGTGACCTCAGGCAAGCCACGAAGCCAAAGCTCGTCGAATTCATCCGCATTAGGTCCATAGGGCGATTTCTTGGGTGGTTTGGCCAAGCCAAGTTGTTCGAGGCGTTGCACCCACGCAAATTGCAATGCCTCTTTGTCGAAATCATCAGCGGATGAGTCTGTATGGGTGGTCCGGAAAGCCAAGACGCCTTCATGCTGCTTCGGTATTTCGGAATCACTGGCAAAGTTTTGCGCCAAATGCCCTAACCAAATGACCTCAGCGTCGCTCAGTTGGCCTAAGAGCGACACCATCTTCTTGTTCTGCTCGTGTTCAGCCTGGTCCTCGATTATTCCCTTTGCGTATAGGCTCGCGAGATAAGAAATCCTTTCCGGTGACAACGCTCTCGCGGCCTGGCTGAGACAGTCCTCGAGCAAGTCAATTGCTTGCTCGGATTTCATCGACTCCTCAACTTCACTTTCTTCCAAACGCTCAACTCGCGCCGCGAGCACTTCCAAAAAATCTTGGATTCTATCGAGCCGCTGTTTGGGAATGAACGCCGAAACGATCTCTGACGCGATACCGCCGACACCCGGTATCGTGCCCAGGGCTCCCTTAGCGATTACGACGACAATGTCGGTTGCCGTTGTCCTTGGGATAGAAGGAGGGATGCTTGATTCCGAAGAATTTCTCATGTTCGTACGCAGAAAGTCGCGATGGGCTCTGCGTTCGTTAACGCACAAAAGGCGCTCATTGGTTGCGGTGAAGATCAGACATTGTCTTGTTCCTGCCAGATATCGCCAAGGCGTCTTTCAATTCGCTCAAGCCTTCTCGTGAGCTGGACTATCCTGCTTTCGCGAAGCAGAATGTACCCCGCTGCCACGAACGGAACAATCCACCGCAGCGCCCGCATAGCCACGCCACGGCCTTCCGTGAATAGTGCGGGAGCAACGTAGATCCCGGTCGTCAACGCGAGCCCAAATAGCAAGTACGACAAGAACTTGAGATTGCCGTGTAATGTGCCCCAATCAGTTGATTCGCGTTGTCTCATAGATTCCTAAGTTTTGCCTTGCTTTCAAACGGAAACCGCTGCGATGCCGGGCATTCGGAGCCATGCTCGTTATCTGGCTTCCGAGTATTC
>JAXDKF010000229.1:0-5989 GCA_034667265.1 Fimbriimonadaceae bacterium | reverse complement strand
CCATCACCCGCGGCATTTTCAACGATCCCGAGCGCTACATCAAGACTTACTGGAGCCGCTTCCCGGGCAAGTACTTCCCCGGCGATGGCGCGAAGATCGACGGCGAGGGCTACTTCTGGCTGCTCGGCCGGGTGGACGACATCATGCTCGTGGCCGGCCACAACATATCGACCATGGAGGTCGAGTCGGCACTCGTCGACCATCCCGCGGTAGCAGAGGCAGCCGTCATCGGCAAAAAGCACGAGCTCAAGGGCCAAGGGATTTGCGCGTTCGTGCTGTTGCGAGCTGGGCACGAAAACACGCCTCAAATAGTCGATGAGCTCAAGGCCCACGTGGCGCACAAGATCGGGGCGATCGCTCGGCCGGACGACATTATCATCGCGGCCGAGCTGCCTAAGACCCGCTCCGGCAAGATCATGCGCCGCCTCCTCAGGGACGTGGCTGAGGGAAGGGCCCTCGGCGACACGACTACCCTCGCCGACCCCAACGTGGTGAACACGCTGAAGGACAAGTACGAAGCTTTGGAGAGCTAGTCCGATCCCTCTTTCCAGAGCTTGACCGAGAGCTAGGAAAGGGAACTAGATAAATTCCCCTCCAAAGCCCGGAACTTTCGTGTACATACTAATATCTACACGGAAAGGGCAAATTGACACGCCCTCTCCGTGAGACGAAGGCTCCGTCGCGCACAGCGGAGCCATCGCCCTGCGGCTGGAACCTAATGAGCCATTTCCTACCCTCCAAACTCTGCCTATCGCCCAGCGGGCGCGAAGTCCGGCTCACCATGGTGCCGCCGGCCTACGAGCTCGCCCTTTGCAGCGCGACAGGCAAGTCCGCGGAGAGGTTCATGATCACCGCCGCGCAGCTCCGGCAAGTAACGCTCGATATGAGCCCCCTGGAAGTAGGGCAGCTCAAGCTCACCTATGTGGCCCGCCACATCCTCATCGAAGTTGGAGGGAAGCTCTGGGCCCGCGTCATCGACATCGAATTCATGAAGCTCCACAGCATGGCCTCGCAAGGCGCAGGGGAATTCATTCATGCCGGCGAAGGCGTCGAAATGCGTTAGCAGGCTGCTCAGCCAAACCTACCCGGCGCGGTTTACTTGCCCACTAAACTGCTCGTCGAGGTCGATGCAAATGCCCGGGGCGATGTCTGTGTCCATGCCCAGCGGCAAAGCGCGCAGAGCGCCGGTCCGCACCAAGCTGTAGAGCGGTCCAGATCCTATCGCAACCGCATCGCCCTTTGAAAACACTCGGCCACCAATCATGAGGCGAGAAACGGTTACCACATATCGACGCTTTTCCGACGAAGGCATAGTTTAATGTACGTCTTGCCTTCGCGCCAGTCATGTCGTGAAATTTATGTAGCGGGCGGCTACTTTTCCACATTTGGCGCCACCCCCTGCGGCTACCAGAAAGCGATTTACACAGACTTTCCACCGGCCGTGCCAATTGAACACAGGAGGTGTTATCTTCTACTTAATAAGGGCGCTCGCCCTAAGAAGTAGTCGTTGGCAAAGACGGACGTAGTGGTAATCGGTGCATCCGCAGGTGGCGTTGAGGCTGTAACGTCGCTCGTCCGCTGCCTGCCCCCAGATTTGGACGCAGCCGTATTCGTGGTGATGCATTTTCCCGAGAACTCGACCAGCGTTCTGCCTCAGATCCTGAACCGGCTCGGCACTTTGACTGCCGAGCACGCGACGAACGGGCAGGCTATTCAGTCGGGGCGCATTTACACCGCTCCACCAGGCCACCACATGCTCGTCAAGAACGGCTACATCCGGTTGACGAACGGTCCCAAGGAGAACAGCCACAGGCCCGCCATCGATCCTCTATTCCGGTCCGCGGCCAAAGCGTACGGCGCGCGTTGCGCGGGTGTGTTGCTCTCGGGATTGCTCGACGACGGCTCCTTGGGAATGGCATACGTGAAAAGGCATGGGGGCGCGACGTTTCTTCAGGATCCCGAGGAAGCGCTCTTCGACGCGATGATCCGGAACGCCATGACGCATGTGGAGGTGGATCGCATTCTGCCCACGTGCGGGATCGCGGAATGTCTAGCGGAAGCTGCTTCGCGGCCTTCCGAGCCGTTGCCGGTTCACCCCGCCGACAACGACCTAGATCCAGTAGAGCTGGACTCGAACGAGCTGCGGCGCCTGGAACAGTTCGAGAAGCCATCCACGTTTACCTGTCCCGAGTGTTCCGGCACCCTCTTCGAGTTGAACGACAACGGGGTTACCCATTACCGCTGCCGCGTGGGCCACGCATACAATCCGGAAACCCTGCAGGCGGAACAGCTGGAGCAGTTGGAAGCCGGCTTGTGGCAAGCGTTGCGCGCCCTAGAGGAGAGCGTGTCTCTGTCTCGCAGACTTCTGGAGCGGGCTACCAGCCGCGGACAGGCCAGAAGCACCAAGTACCATGAGGAGCGGCTCGAGGAGAACCTTGGCAGAGTCGAGATTCTCAAGCGGGTCTTAGATGAAGTGGGCCGCCCTGCCTTCTCGCGGGCTTTTCTGATGTCGACGCACACTGGCGCCGACGTAGAAGAATAGCTTGGGTGTTGGATGTCGACTAGTAACATCCGACACCGAGTTTTTTGCCACTGTTATGTGCTGCGCCATTCGTATCGCAGTACGATTTTAGATAGACTTGCTTCGCGAGCGTAGCCAATTGGGAACAACACTGCCGAAAGAAGCCGAAGCACCCCAGGATCGCGAGGGTTTTGACCGCCTGCTCGCCTTCCTGAAGCACACGCGTGGCTTTGACTTCTCATCGTATAAGCGCACGACGCTCAGCCGCCGCATCATGAAGCGGCTCGAGGCGCTCCACTGCAACACCTTCTCGGAGTACACGGAGTACCTCGAAGTCCATCCCGACGAGTTTCCAAACCTGTTTAACACGATCCTCATCAACGTCACTGCGTTCTATCGGGACGCCGAGGCGTGGCAGTTTCTCGCGGACGAGGTCATCCCGCGCGTTGTCAAAAGCAAGGGACCCGAGCAGCACATCCGGGCGTGGGTTGCCGGTTGCGCATCCGGAGAGGAGGCGTGCACCCTCGCCATGGTCCTCGCCGAGACGATTGGCCGGGAGTCATTTTGCGACCGCGTGAAGCTATACGCGACCGATCTCGACGACGACGCGCTCAACCACTCGAGAGCCGCCTCGTACAGCGCCAAAGATGTAGAAAATCTTCCGGCGGCGATCATTGAAAAGTATTTCGAGCTGGCGCAGGACCGTTATTTGTTCGACCGCGAGCTCCGCCGCTGCATCATCTTCGGCAAGCACGATCTGCTCCAGGACGCGCCGATATCCCGCGTGGATCTGCTGTTTTGTCGAAACACCTTGATGTATTTCAACGCGGAGGCACAGGACCGCATCCTGAACCGCTTCCACTTCGCGCTCAACGACGACGGATTCTTGTTTCTCGGGAAAGCCGAGACCCTTCTTTCGCACGGCAATTCGTTTACGCCGGCCGATCTCAAAAGCCGCGTCTTTTCAAAAGTGCCCCGGGGCAGGGGGCGAACTCGGGACTTCGTGACTTCTCCTGGCGCGGGCGACGGTACGGGGCGTAACCCCGACGGTCAAGCGAGGCTACGGGACGCCTCATTCGAGATCGGGCCTATCCCGCAGATCGTCATCGACAATACGGGCCGGCTGTTTCTTGTCAATGAGCGTGCTCGGGCACTGCTGGGTCTGACGCACGACGACCTCGGGCGTCCAATACAAGACCTGGAAGTGTCGTATAAGCCCATCGAGCTGCGTTCCGGAATCGAGCAAGCGCAAACTCTGCGGCGGCCAGTGATTCACAAGGACGTGCCTTGGACAAATTCGCGCGGGGAGAACCTCGTCGTCGACCTGTCGATCGCGCCCGTTCTCAAGCTCGGCGGGGAAGTCCTCGGCACGAGCATCGCCATTGAGAACGTCACGCAGGTCAAGAGGCTGCAAGACGAGTTGCTTCACTTCAACCAGGAGCTCGAGACCGCCTACGAAGAAGTTCAGTCGACCAACGAAGAGCTGCAAACGACGAATGAAGAGCTCCAGTCGACCGTGGAGGAGCTGGAGACCACCAACGAAGAGCTGCAGTCGACCAACGAAGAGCTCGAAACGATGAACGAGGAGCTCCAATCCACGAACGAGGAGCTGGAGACGATCAACGACGAGATCCAGCAGCGCGGAGACGACCTGAACCAGGCGAACGCGTTCATGCAGTCTGTGCTGGGCGGCTTGCGGGACGGCGTCATCGTCGTCGATCGGGAAGTTGAGGTTATTGCTTGGAACTACCGCTCGGAAGATCTCTGGGGGCTTCGGGGCGAAGAGGTGATCGGCAAGCACCTGTTCAACGTCGATATCGGCCTGCCCGTGGAGCAACTTAGAAACTCTTTGCGGAAGGTCATGGCCAGCGGCAAGCAAGAGTCGGTTTCGTTCGAGGCGACGAACCGGCGGGGCAAGCAGATCACCTGCAATGCCACTCTAACCCCTCTCCAGACGGACAGCCAAGTACGCGGTGTGATTATCCTCGTAGAGGATCTTTCTAACTCGCCGACGACTAGCGAATAGCGGCTACTACCGCGGCAGCGTTCCGCCGCAATTTGTCGATCTCTTCAGAGACGGACCGGACGATGCACGAGCAAGTACCCTCTTGGCCAGGCAGCTTCTGAAGGATCATAAAGACTCTGAACGAGGATCCACTTTTGGGAAAGCCCATGAGCAAATGGTCGATCCCGAGCCGCTTGGGCGCGGAGTTAAGATCGTCGATTTTGAAGTAAGGCTCGCGAACCGGACCCGCGGGCCGGACCAGCTCCTCGATGTTCACCCCGATGAGCTTTCCACGCTCGTATGCGAACTGGCGCTCCGCATAGGCAGTGGCGAAGGTTACTGCGCCGTCCCGGTCAAGGACGAAGACCGATTCGGGCAGGGACTCGACGAGGTCCACTAGGAGAGGGGCCTGATTGCCGAGCGTCTCCATCGTCCTAAGGACGGTCAACTCTCCCTCGAGCTCTTGAATCCGCCCTCGGAGCGTTTCTACTTCGCTGGCGCTACGCTTCTGAAGAATCGTGGAGACCAGCTCCGTCCGGCTGTGGTGGCCCACCTTTCCGCGGATACGCACCCAATAGCTGTTTACAGTGCTGGAGCTGATCCCAAGGCGACTGCCAATCTGTTGATCAGTCAAACCTTCTATAGCCAATTCTAGGATTTCAGCTTCTCGATCGGATAGCGACGAATTGTCAGGCAAACCTACATACCAGCCTACAGTCGCCCTTGAGGCCCTCCCGGGTGGCGCTGAATCTATATTGTAGAGGACGCGGTGGCGATTTGTATGTCCTTAATATCTCCGACAGTGACGCAATTTCGCTGCAAAAAGTACGATGGGAAACAGCTTGGTCGGTTCATTCCTAACGTTTTGCAATCGCATTTGATTGTGGGCGAGGGCAGCTCGATCGGGCACCAGAGGCCATGAAATTGCGTTTGCGGACTGTCCGCATGTTCAGGTACACTATCTTAGCGGCGTATTCTTCATTCTCCTCCCGTAAGCGTACAGATTTTCTCGCCTCTGTTTCTTCCGGTCTGAGCCGGAATCCGCCCGAAGGAGACCTTCTTGAAGAGCTACAGAGTCCACGCTTGTTCGGCGGACCGAGACGGGCGTATCCCCTTCCTGGTGCTCAGCCTGGTAGGAACGGAGCGCATCAGCTTGAATCTCGCCACAATGCTGGACGGCCAGGCTAGAGGCGAGTTCGCGGTCGCTTTGACCCTGGACGCACTGTACGAAGTCTTAGAAGGCAAAGTCGTCAATATGTCTCGTTCAGAAGGAGAGATCCGGCTCTGCCCAGACGGCGATCAACTCATTATCGAGCGAGAAAGTGTTAAATTAGGCTGTGCAAGCTATCGCGTGTGGATGACTGAGCTTGCGCTGGCGTGGAATATGTTGGCGGGGAATAATCCTAGGCGAGAAGAAGGACACGCGTTGAGGTTTCAATGATCAAGCTGCTGAAAAAGAACGA
>JAXDKF010000228.1:0-3893 GCA_034667265.1 Fimbriimonadaceae bacterium | reverse complement strand
TCCGGATTCTCGCCGGTGCCCTCGGCGACGGTCCATAGTCCGCCGATCGACCGAACGGCCTCAGTCCCGCGGAATTTCTCCTCGGCCATCTCCGGCCCCATAATCGCGGCACCTTCGTAGGTCCATTCGCCTGTTAGTCTCCGCAGCCACTTATGTTCCATGGTCGGCTCTGGCGTGGGCATCGCAACGGCCGTCTTATCGTCGAGATTAGTTGACATTTTCTTTTCCCCCCTTCTCACTCAGTACTGATCGTGCAGGCGCATCCAGTCCATACCTGTCGCTTCGTTCCGGCCGAGTGGCGCCAGATCGAGGTAGTTGTACGCGCCGATCAAGATATCTCCTCCGCGCTCGTAGGTCGAGTAAGTGTGGAAGACGTCGCCGTTCTCGTCCTTGTAGAACGCGCTAATGCCGGGCTGCTCTTCGCCGGTGAGCTTCTGCATCTTGAAGTTGTGGAACACGGGCCCTTTGTCCAGGTCCTCGCGCTTGTAAGACACGTGGTAATCGTAGTTGAAATCGCTGTCGTGCGAGGACACCCACTTGAACTTCCAGCCCATCCGATTCTTGAAAGCCTCGAGCTTTGACAGCGGCGCTCGGGAGATCGCTACAACCGAGACATCGTGGTTCTCCAAATGAGGAAGTGCGCCGTCGATGTGGTCGCTGATGAAGGAGCAGCCGCTGCAGCCCTCGACCCACTCGGGGGCATACATGAAGTGATAGACGATGAGCTGGCTGCGGCCATCGAAGAGGTCAGCCAGCGTTTCCAAGCCATGGGGTCCCTCGAACACGTACGTCTTGTCGACCTTCACCCAGGGCAGCGCCTGTCTTTCTCGGCTTAGGGCGTCCTTCGCGCCCGTCCATTCCTTCTCTTTTTCTAGCAGCTTTTGTCGAGCCTTGATCCAGGCTTCTTCCGACACGACCTCGTGTGTTTTGACCGGCGATTGTGTTGCTTCCATTCTTCTCTCCTGACTGTAGTCGAGTAGCCACGACCCGTTTCGACACCCGATCAGACTATTTTTGATCATTTTGAACGGCGGGCGCCGCTGTCCCTGAACCACTTGCAGCATCCCCACTGTCCTAGGCTAGTCACTTGAATCCGCTGTAAGGGTGAAGGCGGCCTGCCGCACGAATGTAGAATCTGCAGCATGCGCAGATTTGGTCTCCTTTCACTCACTCTCTTGGTTTCCGCCGTGATCGCGATCGCCGGTTTTGCAAGGCCCCAGAGCGGTCCACTCGACGCAAGGCAACTTCGCGAGAAGCTCGTCGAGCTCGGCTACGACGTTACTGACCTAGTTAAAGAAGAGGGTAAGGAAAAGTACACGGTGAAGCTCACAAAGAGCGATCTCGACATCCCGATCGGCTACGAGATCAGCCCCAGCAAAGGTTACATTTGGCTGACCGTCAACTTAGGCGACGCTCCCGCCGAGACGTCGACCAAGTGCTTGGCCTTGCTCAAGAGCAACGGAAATATCCAGCCGAGCTTCTTTTACGTTACCAAGAGCGGCCGTCTCATGATGGGTTTGCCCATCGACAATCGAGACGTCACGAACGCAACGCTCCGCTTGCGAACGGACCAGATCTCGGACAACGTAGGGTCCACCAAGGACCTGTGGCAGGGCTAGCCAGGTCTTCTCGGCCTTTGCTTTGGCGAGACCGATTGGATCACAAGTTGCCGCTTGCCGTCCGGGTCGAAGCGTTTCTTAGCACTCGCCATTGCAAGTTCCATGAGGTCTCTGACCTCGGGTCTGTCGAGCTCTTGGGCTGAAGGCAGGCGGATGTTTCTCACCACGTTTCCGCTTCCACGAAGCAGCCCATGCGGGTCGCTCAGACCCGCGCCTTGCAGAAAGCAGAGACTGACATGACGCGGAGCTAGTGCGATGGAGAAAACCGCATTTGAGGGCCGCTCGTCCGGGCAGAAGCCGACGACCAGGAAGTTGTAGTTGTCGTACACCAGCTCCCGGCACGGCGGCACGATCTGGCGCATCTTAGCGAGGATCTCTCGCGCCAGGGTTGCTACCTCAGGCGTGTACTTGTCGATGAACTCGTCCAGCTCGGCTTCCGCAGCCTTCATTAATGGAATTGTACAGGCGCTACGCCTATAATTCGCGAGCAACTGCGACAACGCGCGTGTCCAGCCCGCAAAGGAAACCATGAACATAGAGAACAATACAGTGCTCGTCACGGGTGGGTCCACGGGAATCGGTTTCGCGCTTGCCGCGCGGTTTCTAGCGGCGGGGAGCCGGGTGATCATTTGCGGCAGAAGGGAACAAGCGCTCGCGGAGGCAAGGAGCGCCCACCCCGGTCTGCAAACCATCCAATGCGACATTAGCCGTGAAGAGGAGCGCGTGCGCCTATTCCAAACGGTAGCTCGCGAGTATCCGCGCCTTAACGTTCTCGTCAACAACGCGGGAATCCAGAATCGCCCGCCGCCTCTCACCCAGCACCAGGATTGGTCGTCCCATGCGCACGAGATCTCCACAAACCTGGAGGCGGCGATGCACCTGACGATGCTGTTCGTCCCTTTCCTGATGGCGCAAAAGGATCCGGCCATCATCAACGTGACTTCGGGCCTTGCCTTTGTGCCGATGGCCATGATGCCAACTTACTGCGCCACCAAAGCGGCTCTGCACTCCTTCACCATGAGCACACGCCGGCAGTTGGCGGACACGCCCATCAAAGTCGTGGAGATCGCGCCGCCCGCCGTGCAGACCGACCTCGGCGGCAAGGGCCTGCACGACTTCGGCGTTCCCCTCGACGAATTTGCCGATTATGCGATGGACCAGCTCAGGGTTGGGAAGGAGGAGTTCGGCTACCAGTTCTCGGAAAAGGGCATGGACGCGAGCGGCCCAGAGATTCAGCAGATGTTCGAGGCCATGAACGCTCCTCGAGCCTAGACAGGGTCCAGGTCGGGAACCGGGCCGCGCCGGTAAACTGCCTCCATGGATCTCGGCTACTTCAACTATCCCCTGCCTCAGAACGAGCCTGTCCATTCCTATGAGCCCGGTTCTCCCGAGCGAGCCCGGTTGAAAGCCGTTCTGAAGGAGCTGAAGTCCCAAACCATGGACCTGCCGATGATCATCGGAGGCCAGGAGATCCGCACCGAGAACAAGCTCGCCGTCCATCCGCCCCACGAGATCAAGCACACGCTGGGCTACCTGCACGAAGGCGAGGCATGTCACGTCCAGGAAGCGGTCAAAGCGGCTCTCAATGTTCGAGACGCATGGGCGACAACCCCTTGGGAAGAGCGCGCGGGAATCTTCCTAAAAGGCGCGGAGCTCATCGCCACTAAGTACCGGCCCTATATGAACGGGACGACGATGCTCGGCCAAAGCAAAAACCCGTATCAGGCCGAGATTGATGCCGCCTGCGAGCTGATCGACTTCCTCCGTTTTAACGTCCACTTCCTCAGCGAGATCTATCGCCAGCAGCCGATCAGCGGGCCGGGCATGCACAACCGGTTGGAGTACCGGCCGCTAGAAGGTTTTGTGCTGGCCGTCACGCCTTTTAATTTCACCGCGATCGGCGGCAACCTGCCCACCGCGCCCGCTATGTGCGGCAACGTGGTGGTCTGGAAGTGCGCGCACACGCAGGCCTACAGCGCCTCGATGTTCATGAAGATCCTCATGGAGGCCGGCTTGCCCGCGGGAGTCATCAATCTGGTGTTCGCGCCCGGTCCGGCAGTCGGCGAGGTTTGCTTTAACCACCCGGATTTCGCGGGCGTGCATTTCACCGGATCCACCGGCGTGTTCGACGGCATGTGGAAGACGATCGGCGCGAACCGAGGCACCTATCGCAACTACCCGCGCCTCGTCGGCGAAACAGGAGGGAAGGATTTCGTTGTCGCTCACAGGACGGCAGACCCCGACGCCGTGGTGACCGGCCTCCTGCGCGGCGCC
>JAXDKF010000227.1:0-4879 GCA_034667265.1 Fimbriimonadaceae bacterium | reverse complement strand
CCAGGGGGTACGCCACCTCTTTCTCTCCCGTATAGGCGTCCGTGACTGCAGAGTCTTTGGGCAGCGCGAAGTTGATCTGCGAGCCGGCGTTTGTGATGGTAGCGGTCATCGCTCCCCTGGAGAGCTCGCTAATCCAGCGCAACGCTTGCGCGTTCTTGGTGGACATGGTCAGGTCGCTCGTGGTTCGCGTGGCATAGCGAAGGCCGGAGACTAGAAGGGACATCGTGCCCAAAGTGATCAGCATCATGAGGCCGGCGCCCATGACTACTTCAACAATGCTGGATCCACGGCGTTTTCTCATTGCCTGTAACCTCCGATGATCGTGCCCGTACTCAGGCTCTTGGTTTGGCCGTTTGCCATGCTCCAGGTGACCGTCACGGTCACGAGCTTGGAGCCGTAATTCAGGTCCTGAATGTTGAGTGTGCCCGTTCCATTCTTGAGAGCTGTCGCAGGGCTGTAGTCGGTCCCGTTGTCGAGCGGAATATGCGTGAAAGTGAACGGCGGCGTGACCTGGTTTGGGTCTATCAAGAGCATGCCAGACAAGGTGGTCGCATCAAGCTTGCTGGGAGAAAGGAGCTGGACGTGCTCCAACATCTTTGTGGCGATCTGCGTGGCCTTCTGCTCGCTATCGCCGATCTGGTGCGTCTTGGACATCACCGGAAAGAAGCTGTAAAAACTAGCGGCGCCCATCGAGAGGATGATCAGTCCAATCATGGAGTCCAGCAAGACGCTTCCTCGGCGGCACCGACGGCGTTGATTTCTCGTTGAACCTATGGGCATGTGTTATATGCTTGGAACGAAGGGTGCCGGCAACACCCGTAATTAGGATTGTTTTTGTTTTCTGCGGCCGTTTGCCGTCGCCAAAGCAGCTATTCTTTCCAGCTTCGGGCCACTCGGAAATCTGGAAGGGGAAATCTTCGGCGCGATCTCACCCGCCGATCTCGATAGGCACCCGCCAGAAGCTCGAAACCGGCGTTACGGGGAGCCTGAAAAACTACCGGAATCCCGCAACAAAGGCACATTTATCAGCAATCTCAAACTGCTGAGCGGGCAACAAGATCAGTATGCGATCGAGTGCGCGAGCAGCTTGCGGAGTGCGGTCACCGTTACCAGAACTAGGCTCTCCTGCTCGCTCTCGAAGTCGTGGCGGCTTCACGCTTATCGAGGCCATGGTCTCGATCTTCCTGGTCGGGGTAGCCGCAATGATGGTCGGCGCGCTCATGCCAATGGCCGCCAAGACTGAGAAGATGGTGGGCAACCACCAACAGGCCGCCAGTATCGTTCAGCACAAGGTGGACCAGCTCCGGGGCGTCGGCTACGGCCGGCTAACGGCAAAGGACCTCAAAGCGGCTCAAATCATCGACGCGACCTCGACCACGACTCCGTTTCCCTTTGGGACCGTCGACACTCTGTCGAACTACTTTCCCCGACCCACGGGCACTATCGACATCGTCGACTTCAACGCGTCAACGCGCAAAGTCACCGTGACCCTGACCTGGGCAGGGAGCGCCTACAAGCAAGGCAACGGCACCGTCACAGCGATCGCCTTGATCGCCAAGGGCTAACCACGATGCGAAAACGTAGAGGATTTGGACTTGTCGAGGTGATGTTGGTCACCGCGCTAATGGTTCTCATAGGAGGAGGGGCGGCCGCTGTCGTCTTTCAGCTCCTGCGCTCTTTCACGTACACCAGCGCTCAATTGTCCGCCGACATGGAGGCGAGTCTCGCCGTTCAGAAGATGGCTCGCGACCTACAAGAGGCTAAGCAGGTGGACCTTCTCTCTGCAACCTCGATGCGCGTTTACTATCCCCAATTGGCGAACGGGCTGTACACGCGCGCACTCGACACGGCGAACTATATCGACTACTACCGGGGCGAGCTCAGCGGCCCGAGTACCACAGGCACGAAGTTGATCCGCAAGCCTGCGGGAGGCACCGCACGCATCGTCTGCGAGGGCGTCGTGCTCGTCAATTTGACCAGCCCGAATCCGACTACGGTCGACGTTTCAATCGACGCCGTAAGGTCGTCGGGAACTACTACGAGGCGGTGCGACATGGTCCACCGCGCGATCTTCTTGAGGAACTATTGATATGCTTCGAGAATCCCCTGGATCCCATAAGCAATCGAACAGGCTGCGACGATCTCGTGGCTCCGCGATCATTCCCGTATTGATCGCGCTGATGACCGTTATGGTCATGGGCATGGCGACCTTGAGCCTTACGCTCGAGGGCCTCCACCTGACCAAGCGCGTTCAGCAGAACACTCTGGCGTTCAACCTCGCGGAATCGGGGGCCGAGCGCGCCATGCGTTGGCTCAAAGATCAGGCGACGCCGCCTTCGGGAACCGCGACGCTAGACCCTTTCAATGGTGCTCAAGCACTCGCTGGAGGCTCGTACGCCGTAACTTTGATTCCAGATCCAAACAACTCGGGAGCGGTGTTGAAGGCTTATACGATCAACGCTTCGGGCACTTATGGCGCCCGAACGGAAAGTGTACGCCTGCTCGCACGCCAGCAGTCGTTTGGCAAATACGCGTATTTCACGGATCGGGAGATCTCTGCGGCCTCTGGCGGAAGGATCTGGTTTTACAGCGGCGACCGGATCCGAGGACCCGCGCACAGCAACAACGCGAGCGGAAGCGACTTCCAGATCGACTGGTCGACTTCGACGGGCCCGATCTTCCAGGACATGGTCACCGCCGTGTCCAGCAACATCGATTACTCTCCTTCAGATCCGGCCACCGAAGCCGAATTCTCCAAGGTCTATAAGGCCGGCAGCCGAGGCTTCCATTTGGGCGTGGACCCAATCGCTCTGCCCAACTCTTCGGACGCTCAGAAGAACGCCGCTTGGGGCAGCTCCAGCGGATTTCCAAGCACCACGGGCGTTTACGTAAACGCGGGCGGCGGCATCTACGTTCACGGAAACGCGGGCATCGTGATGTCCACCGACGGCGCTGGGAACCAGGTGTTCACAGTTACGCAAGGTAGCACCGTCACAAAGGTCACGGTGGACCTTGGGGCCAACGAGATCCGCAAGCAAGTGGGGTCGGGCGCTGTGGTTACCACGACCGGAGTAGGCACGCAGGTCCTCTTCTGTTCCGGCAACATCAGCTCTTTGTCGGGAACGATCGCGAACAACAAGGTGAACAGCGCGAGCCAGACGATCGAGGCCAGGTCGGCCTACACGATCGCGACCGACGTCAATAACGGCAAGAACATCACGGTCACCGACAACATCAAGTATGCGACCGCGCCTGATGTGTCGAAGCCCTATAACGATCCGGCCAACCTGAGCTCCGGAACGCTTGGCCTGATCGCGCGAAATGTGACCGTCGCATCTGGCAGCCCGACTGCCCTCGAAGTAGACGGGATCATTCTCACGGGCAGCTCCACGACCTCCGACGGCAGCTTCTCCGTGGCCGACTACAATTCAAAGACACCAACAGGGAGGCTCAAGGTTGTCGGCGGAATCATCCAGAAGGCTCGTGGTCCTGTTGGCACGCTCTCTGGCGGCACGATCGCCACGGGCTACACAAAGGACTACTGGTACGACGGCAGGCTCGCAGACTCTCCTCCTCCGTTCTTCCCGACCACGGGACTCTACGACAGGATCTCCTGGCAGAGGCTCGCAATCGGACAGAGCTAAGGCTTTCGTGCTGGCCAAAAGTAGGCTGGTCCCTTTCAAGGGGCCAGCCTACATTGCTTTTAGAGCAGCCTCTCTCGAGTGGCTGTGCTTCAACGCAGCCTTCACCAGACCTTGGAACAGAGGATGGGGTCGATTGGGGCGAGACTTGAATTCCGGGTGGGCCTGCGTCGCGACAAAGAACGGGTGCGCTGGGATCTCCACCATTTCCACCAGGCGGTAGTCCGGCGAGACGCCCGAGATCACCATCCCGTGCTCCGTGAGTTTCTCGCGAAAATCGTTGTTGACTTCGTAGCGGTGTCGGTGCCGCTCAGTGACGCGAGTCGAGCCGTACAGCTTGTGCGCGAGAGTGCCGTTGACGATGTTGCATGGCCAGGAGCCCAGGCGCATGGTCGCACCTTTGTCGGCAATGCTTTTCTGCTCTGGCAGAAGGTGGATCACCGGATAGGGCGGGTTCTTCATCACCTCTTCCGTGTTCGCACCGGTTAGCTCGCACATGTTTCTTGCGAATTCGATGACCGCCATCTGCAATCCATAGCAGATGCCTAGGAACGGCAATCCGCTTTCTCTCGCAAAGCGGATTGCCTCGATCTTGCCCTCGATGCCCCGCTCTCCAAAGCCGGGCGCCACCACAAGAGCATCGATACCCTCCAGGACCTGCTCCGGAGGCTTGCCATTTTCCAGGCTGTCGCTCTCGATCCACGTGATGACTACGGAGCAATCGTTTGGTATTCCCGCGTGGACGAGCGATTCAGCTATGGATTTGTAGGCGTCGCCGTTGTCCGTGTACTTTCCGACCACCGCGACCCGGCATTGCCGCTTGGGGTTTTTGAGGGTCTTGACGATCGACTCCCACTGGTCCCAGTCGTTCTGTCTCGGCTCGAGTCCGATCTTTCTGCAAACGAAGTCTCCCAAGCCGTCATGCTCGTAGTTGAGCGGCACCTCGTAGATCGTTTCCGCATTCCTGGATTCGATTACGGCTTCCGGCGGGACGCCGCAGAACAGCGAGATCTTCTCCTTCACGTCCTGCGAAAGGGGAACTTCGGTTCGGCAAACCAGAACATCGGGAGCGATGCCGATCTCTCTAAGCTGCATGACGCTGTGTTGAGTCGGTTTGGTCTTCACTTCGCCCCACGGCCCAACCTGAGGAACGAGAGTTACGTGGACGTAAAGGGTGTTCTCGGGGCCGAAGTCGGTGCGCATCTGGCGGATCGCTTCCAAGAACGGCAGGCCCTCGA
>JAXDKF010000226.1:0-6012 GCA_034667265.1 Fimbriimonadaceae bacterium | reverse complement strand
TGCCCGGAAGGGTGCCGTTCCAAGCCGAGCCGATCCCGACTGCGCCTCTACCGACCCCGCAAGAACTAAAAGAGTTCCACGATCTATTGGAGCGGGCGCGAGAATACGACCGCAAGAACCACGAGCCGCATTGCGCGTTGGACGAAAAGCGCCAAGCCCTGCTGGATATGGCGAAGGCCCTCGGGGTCGAAATCAATTTCCTCTGACGCCCTACGTCACGTAAGTGACTCGCCTCTAAGAATCTATCAGGCTCCGGTATGTGGAAACGCCGGAGAGAAGGAAGTTCACGCCTAGGCTTCCACCGAAGGAAAGAAAGTATGGAAAGTAAGATAACCCTCTACGGTGACATCGCAGTAAAGTTCCGCGCTTTCGGTCGTGACCTCGGATATGCGAAGCGCACGATCAACTACGGCGACGGCCCCATCATTACTCTTCCGGTGCCACTTCCGTTCCAGGTGCCGATCAAGTTCGAGAAGTACGGAGTGCGCCTCAGCCTGTTCCTCGCACCGGCATAGTTCATGGGCAGGAACGCAACTACTTGGAAGGGCGCCCAGGCTTCCGATCGCGCATGAGATCCAGTTGCCACGGAAGGATTGACCAATCGCGGCCATGCTTCTCGATCTGCGGCCGGCCTTGGGCCAGAAGGGATTTGTTGACCGAGGCAATGAGGGCGCGAACCCGGCGTCCTGAAACGCCGAGCTCGCTTGCCGCCTGGTCAACCGTGTAGCCGATCAACGTTCGTTCTCCGCGATGATGGACTGCCGGCTGGGGAGCGTGAGCCCTTGGGAGCGTGCGAAGTGTTCGATGGCCTTTGCCATGGCCCCAGCATACGCGCTCTTGAAAGGCCAGCCATTCTTGTCCGCGTAGTGGGAGTCGAGCACAAAGATGATGTGCCTCCGCTGAATCTCGTCCCACAGGTCAATGTCGGCATCTTGGAGCTGGCTCATGAGTGCGCCACCTTCGCTGCTTCGGCGATGCATACGGCTTCGGCGAGGTTTGCTTCGGAGTACCCCTCGGCTCTCCAAAGTTCGGCGAGGATCTGAGTTTCCTCGGACAAAGGGGCAATTGTCGCCCAAAGGGGTTCGACTTGGTAATCGGTGTGTGGCCGGTCGTCGTAGGTCGCCCATGCCGCAACGACTTCTTCGCCGCGCTTGAGCGAGCCAACGCCTTGTTGCCCGATGCCTTCAATGCCGTCCTCTTCGGATAGCGTGTAAACGATGTGGGTTGCTGGATGTGCCATTTGTTTTCCTTGGTGATGCCCATTTCGCATCGACACAATGAGTATACCACATGCGGCATAGTTAAGCATTCCTGTTAGGTTCATGCGTCAGAACCAAGCCACAGCACAAATACCAGGTTTTAGGTTCACGCGAAAATCATTGATCGGCAGAAATCCTACGTCACGTAAGTGACTCGCCTCTAAGAATCTATCAGGCTCCGGTATGTGGAAACGCCGGAGAGAAGGAAGTTCACGCCTAGGCTTCCACCGAAACAAAAAACGAATGCCGTGTTACACGATCCAGACTCTGAGGAATGGGTAAGAGCCGTTCTTTGGATCTTGGCGTTCATCGTTGTTTATTTGATTTGGCGAACCCTCTAATCAACACGACCCCGCGCGGGCATTGAAGCGTCCCGCGAAGACCCGAGGAGGGTAACAAGAAATGAAGACCGATTTCGATAATTTCCTATCACTGAATCCCGGCGCTAAAGGCGTCATGCCTCACTCTCGAATGCGTATCCCGATTGAGGATGGATTCGGGGGCGGCGCCGCCGCTTACGACATCGGTCGTCGGTACAGCAAGCTCCGGTTCCCAAGAGCTGCGGGTGGGAGTTCCTACGTAGCGGCGGATTGGACAGAGACGAAGGGCGGCACGGGCGCTGACATCGCAAGAGCGGCGGGGGGAATCCTACTGACTTGCGGTTCTAGCTCGACGCTTAACGCTGGCATCCAAAGTCTCGACCAATGGACGACTCCGGCGGCAGATCAATGGATCACGTTTATGTGCCGGCTGTCGGTCAGTGACATCACGGCGGTAGGGTTCTCGGTTGGAATCGGGAACTCGCAAGCGGACCCAGCCACTACGGACTTCACAGACGGTATCTACCTGAGGAAGCCAGCGACCACAGCCCTTGTGACAGGGCGTGTAAGAGGAGACTCGGGCACGGCAGCGGCAACGGGCACCCTCGCAACGGCGGTGAACAACACGGACATCTTGATTGGGTTCAGCGCGAAACTTCACGCCACGACCCCAGCGGGTCAATGGGTGTACGGAGGCACGATAACCCCGTTCACAGACGCCCAGCTCGTGCAGCTCATCCGATTCCTAACGACGCCCGCGACCTTGTTCATGCAGCTCTGTGCAAAGGGATCGGCGGGTAATCCAACGGTCCTCATCCAAGCGGCGGACCTTCAGATCGATAACGCCGACGCGTAGGAATGAAGCTCATACCTAACACCGTGGGGATGGAAGAGTGGGACGCTAGCAAACCACTCCACGGTGTCCGGTTCATGCTGGATGCACTCGCACCCTACCGGGACTATCACGAGACGAGAGCAGAGTTCAACGCCTTAGTTAGAGAGAAAGCAGCCATCGAATTTGAGGAAAGCATTTAAGGAATGGCGAACCGCAACCCGGTCAGGAAAACGGAGAACCTCAAGCCCAATCGTGGTCAGGGTGTGCCGAATGCTGGGCGCAAGCCGAGCGAATTCAAGCGCAGACGCGAAGACGTTCTAAACGAGATTGCGGCGATGAAGCCCGCCGAGTGTCCCGATTACGAGACCATCGATCAACTAGCCAAGGAAAAGCTAGGGGCATTGATGGCCGAAGGCGACGGGCCGACGATCCGCTGGTATTGGGATCAACAGATCGGATCTCCGAAGACCACGGTGAAGAACGAAGTGGCCGACGAGGAGATTGTCAGAGCTGTTGCGAAGATAGCTGCAAAGTATCTCGCGTCTGAGCACGTTGTGCCCTTCGTAAACGATTTAATCGCTGAGTTGCAGGGTGACCATGGCCCTCAGCCTTGAACAGGCGGGGGAATTGCTTGTATCCGAGATCAGGGCAAGGCAACCGCGAAAGGCTTCCGAGATCGGGCTCGCTGAGTTCGTAAACAAAACCTGTTCCTTCACCCTTCACGAGTGGCAAGAGAAGCACCTTTGCCCACTGCTGGAAAGGCTCAAGACCGAGAAAGGGCTCAGGATTGCGCTACACGGTCCACCCAGGTACGGAAAGTCGTTCATCGTGTCTCAGAGGCTCCCTGCGTATCTCGTGGGGCTGGTGCCCGACCATAGAGTAGGGCTTGCGTGTTACAACGAGACCCACGCAACAGGGTTCGGGCAAGTCGTTAAAGACTTGATGCTCGCCGAAGACTTCGTAAAGCTCTTCCCAGACCCGGGCGTTAGGATCAAGAAAGACGCGCCGGCGGGAAGATTCTTTACCGCAGCGAGACAGGCTCACAACGACGCGCAACCGAGTTTCCTGGCGATGGGGCTCTTGTCGGGCTTTACCGGGAAGGGCGTCGATACGCTCATCGTGGATGACCCGTATGCGAGTGCCGACGATGCGTTCAGCGAGATCATCAATGAGAAGGTATGGCGCTGGTGGTCGGCTACGGCGGGCGTTCGTATTGCTGAAGATGCGAATGTGGTGGTTATGTTCCACCGCTATCACGAAGACGACTTCGCGGGGAGACTGCTCGCGACGGGTGGATTTGAATACGTTCGATTCCCCGCGATCGCAGACGACAACGCAGATGGAAGTGACCCCACTGGCCGCGTTGCTGGGGATCTACTCTCGCCCATGCGGTCCAGGGAATGGCTAAGCGCAAGAGAGGCCGAAGACCCGAAGACGTTCCTGGGCCAGTTCCAAGGCAAGCCGAGACCCGACGAAGGCGCGTTCTTCAAGAGAGAGTGGCTCAAGCAGGGTCCTTGTCCAAGGCTCACGAGATGGGTTCGGTATTGGGACTTCGCAACCTCCACAAAGGAGAGCGGAGACTACACGGTGGGTGCTCTCGTGGGGATGGACCGAGACCACACCATCTACGTCCGGGATGTGGTCAGATTCAGGGCCGAATGGCCCGACGCCTCAGAGATCATCGTCGAGACGGCCTCAAGCGATTCTCTGATGTGCCAGAAGGAAGGCGCCGACTACCAAGTAGGTGGAGATGCTAGGGCGACCCAGCAAGGATTTCTACAGGACCTCGCAAGGAAAGCAGCGTTTGAGAGGATTCCGCTATGGCCCGACAAGTCAAAAGGCGACAAGAAGCAAAGGGCTTCGGGTTGGGCGGCGCGGGCGCGTAACGAAAGACTCGTTTTATGTCCCGGCTCATGGGACATGCAAGCGTTTATTGCCGAGTGCATGGCGTTCGACGGCCACGGTCTAACGCACGACGATCAAGTGGATGCAGTGTCGGGAGCTTATCAGCTCCTCTGGATGCTCGAAGGTGGAACCGTACAAGATGAGAAACAAGGACTTAACCCCAACAGTTGGGAATACTTCGACGCCCTCTCCGCGCAAGCCAAAGAAGCGAGCGAAGAAAGCGCAGACGATTACTAGCGTCGTCACAGACGCGCTCCAGCTCCGAGAAGCCCAGATACGGGAAGTGCAGGAAGCAGCGAGGAGGGATGCGAGAGAAGCGGAGACTGCCGAGGGGCTTGCATTGCTCGCGTCGATCCCGAGAAGGCTGGAAGGGAGTCCGACCTTCCCCCTCAACGTCATTTGGCTTATCGCGGGTGAACAGGTGCGCCGGTCTGCCGGTTGGGGACCAGGCACGACCCCGAGCACTTGGAGCGATCCCGACACGGGTACGCAGTGGTCCGTAGGTCCGCATGAGGACGGGGTTAAGGTCTTCGAGACGAAAGGTTGGTCGAGAGTCACAGAAGCCCAGCAGTCTCTACCGATCTTCCGCAACCAATTGGCTGAAGCGTTGGGCACCCTCAAGAGCCTTTCGAACGAAGGAAAAGAGCGACAGGCAACGGATTCTTACCAGCAGAGCGTAGCCCAGTACACGGCCCGCAAAGAGAACGTGGAAGCCGAGATCGCCGCGCGTGAGAAGATCATGGCGGAGCACGTCGAGAACGAATACCTCGTGACCGACGCTCAACTGCTGGGCAAGTGGGGGCCGCTGTCGTGAAGCGTTGCGGTTTGCTTCTATTGCTCTGTGTTCTCGCGGGCGTGTTGGGTTGTGCCAAGGATGAGCGAGCGCTTGCCCTGGACCGGATGATAGATGAGCGGCTCGCGCAGGAAGCCGGGTGCAGGTGCAAATAAGTGCCCATCTTCGCCTTTGAATGCAACGAACACGGCGTCTATGACGGGCTGGTTGGAATGACCACGGAGGACGCTACGACCTGTCCCAAATGCGGCAAGCACGGAGCCCGTCAATTCACTCCCACGAAGTCCCTCCAAATGGGGGAGACATGTATTGATCCCGACCGCTTACCCGATGGAGAAAGGCAGTTCATCTTGAACAACAAGAAGTACATCGAAGACAACGCTCACAAGATCAGGACCGGCGAAATGAGCGTGACCGAGAAGGGTCCAAGTTGGGCTAGGCCGAAGGTCGAAAAGAGGTTTCATTGAAATGACTGTTGCCGAGTTGATTGAAGCGCTGAAGGGATACGACCAAACGTTGATCGTCCATACGGTCTCGACAGACTACGGCTGCACGTTCCCCGCCGAAAGCATTTACCAGTCCACCGATGAAGGAACCGACACCCTAGTCATCGACTAAATGCCTAAACTCACAACTGCCGAGAATATAAGGACCCGTCTTGAGCAAGGGTTCGACCCTGCGTATCACGACCGGATTTACAATCAAATCCGCTACGCGTTCGGAGAGCCCTGGGGCACTCGTGCATCGGGCGTCAGCTCCATCGATGGCGATTTTCCGTACTATCCTGACGTTACGCCCAAGAAGCTCGAGGTAGGAAGATCAAGACGTATTCTCGCCTCTCAGTTCATCAACCTTGCACGTACGATGTACGCCCAGCCAGAACCCGAATTCCCGCAGGTG
>JAXDKF010000225.1:0-5082 GCA_034667265.1 Fimbriimonadaceae bacterium | reverse complement strand
CGAAGCTCGCGCCGGAGTCCGTGTACGTTGGCGGGCGGCTGGTGTACGCAAGATGAGCCCCCCACCTCCGCTTTCACCGCGGTCCTCCGCGTGAAATCTGCCCGAGGATAGAAGCACCGTAAACTCTAATAGTGGTCAGTGAGGCTCGTGCCCAGGTGAAGGTTTTCATGGCAGCTCTTGCCGCGGCAGTCTGCTTACTAGCAGGATCCTGCAGACCTAACTCGCCGGTAGAGAGCGCGGCACAGGCTGAAGCGCTCGTTCAGGCACATATCGATGCCATCAACAGCAAAGACGCCGAGAAGATTCACGAGTTTGTAAACGCGTACTGCGCGAAGTCCATGGTCGCCGTGGAACCCAACATGCTGGAGATCGGAAGGAGAAGCGCTCCCTTTACGTTCAAAAAGCTCGTAATCAATTCACCGCGGCGCCTCGTTGCCCTTGTCGAGGACGCCAAACGCATTCGCGGCAATCTGACGGTGTATTTGGATGGCAAAGGAAAAATCAGCGGAATACTCATGCGTCCGCTGCCCGTTAGCGCCGCACGAGCCCAGTTGATCGTCGACGCGCACTTGGATGCGCTCAACAGCAAAGACGCTGAGAAGATTCACGACTTCGTAAACGCGTACTGCGCGAAGTCCATGGTTGCCGTGGAACCCAAAATGCTGGAGATCGGAAGGAAGAGCGCTCCCTTCACCTTCCGAAGGATTGCAATCAATTCGCCGGGACAAGTAGTGGCCGAAGTCGAGAACGGCGAAGGGACTCGCGAGAACTTGACCGTACGATTTGACGGCGGAGGCAAAGTCATTTACCTGCTCCTGCGGCCGGCGTAGCTGTTGCTTCCTTCACCTTCCTTGAGACCGAATTGGACCCTCTCCACTCGCCCCTCTTCGCTCTCCACGGGTCGCTCATCCCGTAAACTCTCCGCGTGCCGACCCGAGCTACGCAGTTGCCGACCCCCGCATGGCTCGCGGCCGATGCGCCGAGCGGCGACGTGGTGCTCAGCTCTCGCTGCCGCGTGCTGAGAAACGTCGCCGGGCACCGGTTCCCCCACACCGCTAACCAGGCGGAGCTGAACGAGATCCTGCATGAGGTGGAAGACGCGATCAAGGCCGCGCACCTGGAGCTCACCGTCTTCCGCGCGGCCAGTCCCGTGGAGCGAGAGCACTTCGTCGCGTGCCGCCTCGCGTCGCACCACTTCCCTATCGATAAAGCCGGCCGCGCGCTGCTTCTCAACAGGGACAACTCGCTGAGCGTGATGGTCAACGAGGAGGACCACTTGCGTGTTCAGGGCCTCACCGCGGGCCTTTCCATCAAGGCGGCCTCGACGGTGGTCGATAGCACGGTTAAAAGTCTTGGCAAGCATCTACGGTACGCGTGGTCGCCGAAGTTTGGCTTCCTTGCCGCGAGTCCGTTCAACACGGGCGATGGGCGGCGGCTGTCGTCGATGTTCCACCTCATTGGCCTCGCGCAATCTCGTCGGCTTCCCACTGTTTTGAAAGCGCTCTCTTCTCGGGGGCTGGTTGCAAGGGGACTCTTTGGCGAGGCCAGTCGAGCTGTTGGCGCGTTTATGCAGGTGAGCGCGACCATCGGGCCGGTCGCCGATTTCAGCGGGGCATGCGAATATCTACTGACGGAAGAGCGCGCGGCTCGGACCGATCTGGGCCTCGCTCTGCTTGAGGAGAAGACCGCCCAAGCCATGGAGTTCCTTCACTCGTCCGAGTCGATCGCGCTGGCCGATGCGCTGCGGATCCTCGCGTGGGCGAGGTGGGCGTCGTCTTCGAGCTGGAAGGGGCTGAACATCGCGCCTCGGCAGGTCGACACGCTGATCACCTCGCTCGAGCTGCGGACGCACATGAAGGAAGAGCACGCGGCGATCAACCGGGCGGAGCTGTTGCGTAGCGCGCTGCTCGGGTAGTCGGCTGTCGGTTGTCGCCTGTCGGATTTCACGCGGAGGCGCGGAGAACGCGGAGGCGCGGAGTTGGTCGTTGGTCGTTGGTCGCCGACCGGCCACTTACCACTTACGATTTACGATTTAACATTTACGGCTCGGCCCAGACATCCTCCTGCTCTGCCGAATCCTGGATGGCTGTGGCCCATTCTCGCTCTCGTTCATCGGTGCTGTTGAGTGCGCGTTGTAGGGCTTCTTCGGCTCCAGGGTGCTCCCGCTTGCGCAACACGTGCAAGGCGGCCATTCGCACCGTGGCGCCTTCGTCATCCAGTAACGGCACGATCCACTCGACCAGCTCCGGCGGATCGCAGTGGTCGAGGATCCTGATTGCGGTCGTGCGGTTGCCCTCGAACTTGTCTCGAAGGCAGCGCACGATCGGCGCAAGCCGCGGGATGTTGGATATCTGACTCAGGCCGATCAGCGCGAAGTAGCGATCGAACGGATTGGAATCCTGGACGCCCTCCATCAGGACGGCAACCGCCTCGTCTGTCCCGATCGCACCCAGAGCCATTGCCGCCTGCAGTCGATCGCGCTCTCCCCTTCCGAACATTCGGATGAGCTTCGCCAGGTTCTTCCTCGCGACAGGGTGGCCCGGGGAGATCTGCTCGAGGGCCGCGGTGGCGGAGCTCATCACGCTTTCGTCTTCGTCTTCGGCCGCCCGTGCGAGATGCTCGACGCTGGACGGATCGGCTCGCATCGAAATCGCCATCGCTGTTGCCATGCGGACATGAGGATTCTCGTCGCAAAGTCCATTGTGAAGGGCATCCAGCGCCCGCTGCCCTTCCTGCCGCGCCAAGATCATGACGACGCCCGACCGCACGCCAGACTCGGGATCCTGCATCGCTTCGATAAGAGCGTCCAAGAATCTTGCGTCGATCCCTTCGGGCCGGAACGCGGCAAAGCTCAGAGCGCTCGCCGCTTTGCGACGGATCGCGGGGTCCGCATGCTTGAGCGCGGCCACCAATGGCTCGGTGAGATCGCCCTTGTTGACTGCAATACTGCAGGCCGTGTTAGGCCCTCAGCCCTCGCCGAGCTCCTGGAGCAGGGCGACGACGTCGTCCGCGCTGAGCTTCTCGCCGCTCGCCGCCCGATCGAGCAGGCCCTGCACGGCCGGCGATAGGGATTCTTCCGTCATGTTCTTGTTATACGACTTCGCGATGAAGTAACAACGTTCACAACGGTGTTACCCTTAGGAGGTGGTCTTCGGCGCCGCTCTCCTTGCCCTGGTCTGTTATCAGCAGACCTCCATGCCTTGGGAGCACGCATTGCCTTTCGGAGATCCGGCGGCTCTGAAGGAGGTCCCTCGCGCCGCCAAAGTGACTCCCGAAACGAAAGCCGCTCTCATCCAGTTCGGCAAGGGGCTTCTCGAACAGGCCAAGACGCTGAACAAGCCCACAGTTAAGTCTAAAGATGACTGGGTCGAGGAGCAAGTCGCACGGATCTACGCAACTATCGGCAAGCCCCTCACCGATGAAGAGCTAGCCCAGGAAGACCCGCGCGGCGCCCTAGACATAGCGCTAGCCAGCGCCAAGCGGGACAAGGCCCTAGCCGCGTTCGTCGGCGATCATGTGAACACGGCGCCGCGATGCTGCGAGATCGCCCTGAGCAACATCAAGGATCCGGCTCTGCATGATCAGGCCGCCTACGACCTGTGCGAGCGGTACGCGAAAGACGAGCCCGATCGCGTCGCCGCAACGGCCCTGAAAATGGCGCCGCCGCGCGGCACTCTCCTTGCTCTTGCCGGCCAGGCCTACTCACGCAAGAACCCAGCGGCCGCCGCCCACCTGTGCGATCTTGCTGCGGAATCCTTCCTGAAGAAATACGGCGACATCCCGCCGACCCTTTCATTCGATCCGCCTCCCGCAGCCCCAAAGATGCCGCCTCTCGGTGCGCTCTATTACATTGCCTCCGCAGACACGCCCAAAGTGCGAGCTTTGCTCGAAAAGTACACCGTGTGGACTCGCGAGCTGGATAAAAAAATCTACGAGACGAACATCTTTCCGGACTTCCAGACTGGTTACGGAAACCAGACATCGATGCTCATGCTCGTGGCTGGAGCATGGGCGCAGATCGAGCTTCCACGCGCCGACTCGCTTGTGACTGAGGCGCTGAAGGCAAACCCGACAACGCGCGTTCATACGTCTGACGTCAACGTTGACGGGACGGTTTACGTGGGCTATCTTCACTATCTCATCGGTGTTGCCAAGCGAGATGGTAAGAAGGCGGGCAAACTGGCGAACGACCTTGGCGGAATGCCCAGGACGATGGCGGCCTCGGGGGTTTTCGATGAGATCTGGCACGACTATCCCGACCAGACACGCGAGTTTCAATCCGTGTGCGGCGACAGATTCGTAGCGTCAGTGGATGAACGCCAGATCCTAGAGAGGATTCGGACTGAGGACGAGTGGCCCGCGGAGATCATCAATCAGATCGGCATGGATTTTGACGACCCGTTCGCTGCAAATCGAAGAGAGCTTCCCCGCTTCCTGTGCGAAGATCTCGCGAGCGGAGGTGAAGTCGACCAGGCTCTGAAAATATCCTCCATCCTCGAGCCGGACTATTTGAAGGCCACCGCATATATGGGCACGGCTCATGGCGTCGCATTCCAGCATCCTGAGAAGGCGCTCGCGATCTATGAGCAGGCGGCTGGGTGGGCGCGGCGGAACGATCGAGGAGCCGCCTCTGACCTTGTGGATATCGCCAATTCTGCTATCACTGTCGCGAGGCGCTAGGCCCGACTAACCTTCCCCCGCTCAAACGGAATCTCCACGCGGGGCCGGGAAGCGTTCCCGGGGATGAGTTCGTCTCTTTGCAACTCCGGCCACTTACCACTGCCATTTGATCCTTCACGTGCTGACAGCGCCGGGCAAATGTCGCTCCGAGGGAGGCGAGGTACGAGCCGCCGGACGACGAGATTTGCCCCTTCGCCGGCGCATAGCCTCGCCGCCAGGCGTGACGGAAAACCGGTGCAAAAAGCGTCAACAAATTGTGGGCAAAAAAAGGTTGCATACCACAAGGAGTTGTGTGCATATAATGCTGGAGCCCCAATATCTAGTGGGCGTTTGGTAAAATACACATATGCACTGCCCCTTCTGCGGCCACGAGGATCAAAAGGTGCTGGACTCCCGCCCGGC
>JAXDKF010000224.1:0-4615 GCA_034667265.1 Fimbriimonadaceae bacterium | reverse complement strand
TCCTTCTCCCTTCGCCGTCGAAGCGGTCAAGCAGGCCGCCCGGGAAATGCATCTCTATCCGGACGGCGCCGCGTTTGAGCTCCGCCGCGCCTTGTCGGAGCACCACGGCGTTCCGATGGAGCAGATCGTCGCCGGGGACGGAAGCGACGAGCTGATCCACATGCTCGGGCTGAGCTTGCTGGGTTCAGAGGACGACGAGGTCGTGATGGGTGAGCCATCCTTTGTCCGCTATGCCGCCGCCGCGTATCTTGCGCCTTCGCGACTGATCAAGGTGCCATTGGATGCCGAGCAGAGACACGATCTGCCCGCAATGGCGAAGGCGTTCAGCGGTCGCACCAAATTGGTTTTCATAGCCAATCCAAACAACCCGACCGGCACGGCGGTAACGAGAGCAGAGTTGGAGCGATTCATCGACCAACTGCCGCCGCAGGCGACCCTCGTTTTGGATGAGGCTTATCACGAATTTGCGTCCGCCTACTTCGCGGACTATCCTTCTTCCCAGGATTATCTGAGCAGAGGCAACGTCGTGGGGTTGCGAACGTTCAGCAAAGCCTATGGCCTCGCAGGCCTTAGAGTGGGTTTTGGCTTCTTTCCCGAGTGGCTCTCCGATGCGGTGGAGCGGACCCGGGCGCCTTTCAACGTGAACAGCCTCGCGCAGTTCGCCGGCATCGCTGCACTTAAGGACGTGGCTCATCTGCGCAAAACGCTCGAGGGAACGAGGCGCGGCATCGATCGTCTGACCGCCGCTTTTGAGCATGTAGGTGCGCGGGTGCCCCCGAGCTACGCCAACTTTGTTTGGGCGGATTTGGGCCAGCCGTCCCGTCCCGTTTACGAAGCGCTGCTTGAGAAAGGGGTGATCGTCAGGCCGGGCGACGTTCTTGGAAATGCGAATGCACTGCGCGTGAGCGTAGGGACGGATGAAGAGATGGACGTCTTTGAGCAAGCGTTCTTCAGCGTGTTGAAGGAGGCCGTGGCCCGTTGATCGTCGTCTTCCGCCAGGATGCTTCCGAGCCAGAGATCGAGGTCGTCTTGGAGCGTGTTCGGAGCCTCGGCTGCAATCCGATTTTTGCGCAAACCGCGGATCACGCGGTCATCCACATAGAGGGCATTCCTGGGCCCGAGGCGCGTGAGCCGCTCAAGCGCTTGCGATCCATGCGCGCGGTCGAGCAGATCGTTCCATTGGCAAAGCCTTACGAGCGGATCGCTCGTGGTTCAGGAACAACGCCGGTTACGGTCGGCGACGTCGTGTTCGGCGGGGAGTCGATCGTGCTCATGGCTGGTCCGTGCACGGTCGAATCCGAGGAGCAGCTCTTTGCCGCCGCGGAAGCTGTAGCTGCCGCAGGCGCGCGGGTACTGCGCGGGGGAGCTTACAAACCATCCACCTCGCCCTATTCCTTCCATGGCCTTGGTGTCGCCGCGCTGGAGATGCTCCAGGAGGCCGGGCGGCGCTTTGGACTCAAGGTGGTCACCGAGGTGATGGACCCGCGCAAGGTCGAGCTGGTAGGCAACCACGCGGACATCCTCCAGATCGGCGCCCGGAACATGCAGAACTACGATCTCCTTCGAGAGGTCGGGCGCTCAGGAATGCCGGTGCTGCTGAAGCGCGGAATGCACGCCCGCATCGAGGAGTGGCTGCTGGCGGCTGAATACGTGGTGACGTCGGGCAGCGATCGAGTCATCCTCTGCGAGCGCGGCATCCGGACCTTCGAGAACGCGACGAGAAACACGCTCGATCTATCAGCCGTGCCGGCGGCGAAGTCGCTCTGCAACTTGCCAGTGGTGGTGGATCCATCCCACGCAACGGGGAGGCGGGATCTTGTTGCGTCCATGAGCCTTGCCGCCGTCGCCTGCGGCGCGGATGGGCTGCTCATCGAGGTGCATCCGAACCCTGAAGAGGCCCTCAAGGATGGCGCGCAGAGCTTGTCCACCGCAGAATTCACAAATCTCGTACCGAAGCTCAAATTGGTAGCAGATGCTATTGGCAGATCCTTTAGCCTTGCTGCAGTCGCGGCGAAAGGCTGATCCCGGTGCGTCTTGGATGGAGCGTCTAAACTAGTCTCCAGTGGACGCGGCGAGAGAGATTGAGGTCCTTATCAGGGCCAAGTACCCCATCATCTATGTAGTTTCATGGGAAGAGCGCCGCGTGGAGCAAGCGCTCGCGAACGTCTGCAAGTCCCTCAACCGGACGATGTACACGTGGTCTATCACTCAGGGCATGCGGCCCCCCGTGCCGCGGACCTCAGGACCCGCGCGGCCGACCACGCTCCCCGGTGAGCTCGAAGCCCTGGCCCTCATCCACGAAGCGCCTGAGTACACCGTTTTCCTGCTCAAAGATTTCCACCCCTACATGCGGGATAACCGCGTGATCCGCCTCCTGCGCGACCTTGCGGTGCGACTCCGGGGCAAAGCTCAGACGATCCTGCTCCTCGGCCCAACTCTGAGTCTTCCAACCGATCTGGAGAAGGATGTCACTGTCTTGGACTTTCCGCTGCCTGAGGCCCCTGAGATCGAAGCAACGCTCGACAAGGTGATCTCGGCGGTCAAGGACAACGCGAACGTCGACTCGAAGCTGGAGCCGGAGAAGCGAGAACAGATCGTAAAATCTGCGCAAGGTCTCACGCTGGATGAGATCGAATCAGTGTTCGCGCGCTCGCTGGTCGAGAAGAAGAAATTCGACACCGACGTGGTGCTGGAAGAGAAGAAGCAGATCATCCGCAAGTCCGGGCTGCTCGAATACTACGCGGCGGACCAAAGCCTGAAGGACGTCGGGGGCATGGGACTCCTGAAGGAGTGGCTGGACAAGCGCACGACTAGCTTTACCGATAAGGCCCGCGATTTCGGCCTTCCCGCGCCGAAGGGCATCTTGCTGATCGGCGTGCAAGGCTGCGGCAAGTCGTTGATCGCCAAGTCCGTTTCCGCACACTGGAACCTGCCCCTGCTCAAGCTAGACGTAGGCCGCATCTTTGGCTCGCTGGTCGGCCAATCCGAGGAGAACATTCGGCGCGCAATCGCGGTGGCGGAGTCGGTTGCGCCTTGCATCCTCTGGGCCGACGAACTGGAGAAAGGCTTTGCGGGTGTCGGTGGTAGTGGCGTCAGCGATGGCGGCACCACGGCTCGCGTGTTTTCGACGTTCCTTACTTGGATGCAGGAAAAGACTTCTCCGGTGTTCCTGATCGCCACCGCAAACGAGGTCCACGCGCTTCCTCCGGAAATGCTGCGCAAGGGCCGGTTCGATGAGATTTTCTTCGTGGACTTGCCTGGCGATGGCGAGCGCGAGCAGATCTTCTCCATCCACCTTACGAAACGCAAGCGCGACGTAAAGAAGTTCAAGCTTAAAGAGCTCTCGAAAGCAACGGATGGCTTCAGCGGCGCGGAAATCGAGCAGATCGTCGTCGGCGCGCTTTTTGTGGCTTTCGACGCAGGTCGGGAGCTGCAGCAAAAAGACCTCATTGCGGAAGCCAAGGCGGTGGTGCCGCTGAGCGTGATGATGCGGGAAGAGATCGACGAGCTTCGCTCCTGGGCGCAGCTCCGGACAAGGCCCGCGAGCAAGGAAGCGGAAGAACTCCATACGACAGCCTCCTAGAAGCTGTATCCTGGATACATGCCCGTTGCGTTAATGGCGGCTGCGTTTGTGCTCGCCCTGCAGGGTCCTGCCGCAAAGCCGCATCTGCAGGAGGTCACCTTTGCCATTCAGGGCATGACCTGAGGATCGTGCGCGGTCAAGGTCCGGTCGGGCCTTGAGAAGGTTGATTCCCTTGCTGAGCTAGATCTGCAGCTCAAGCCGCCTGTCGCCAGATTTCGATTTGATCCGGCAAAGCTAAGCATGCAAGACCTGATCCGCGCCGTTCGTGGAGCGGGCTCCTATGACGCAAGGCTGATGCTACAGTCCGAGGGATTCCCCGATAAGCTCACCGACGCGTTGGCGTCCTTGAAGGGCGTCCGTAGCCCCGGCCAGGCGGATGGTAAAGGCGTGCGGCTCGTAACGTTCGTGATGGACGAGCGCACCATGTACGCCGATTTGGAGAGCGCCGGCTCGCAAGCGGGAGCCAAGATCTTTGCCCTCAAGAAGAAGTAAGGGCTCGACGCCAGGCCGAGCCCATAAGAGGATTTACATGTCGCCGGAAGACATGATCGTGATGAAGAATCCGTTCTTGCCTTCGTGCGAGTAGTCGTATCCATTGCCCTTGTAGTGGTGCACGCTCTTCGCGAGTTCGAAGCCCTCGTTGTTGTCCGCGCCCCAATACTTTAGGTTCTTGATCACTACGAGCTTTCCGTCAGGCCCCGTGACGCCGGTTAGCTTGACTTCGGCCTTGTCGCCCATCTTGGCGTAGCCGTTGTTGCCGTCCCGCTGCCAGGTGATCGGCTGCGTGTCCATCTGGACCTTCTCGAACTTAACCGGGTAGATCTTTCCGACCAAGAATCCGACAGCGTCCTTTTGCGCTGGGGTGGTGCCTTCGTCGAAGGTGATGACCGCGCCCTTCATGCCCTTGGTGAAGTCGCCGCCGAGGTCGCCAGACACCCAGAACTTAATGCCGTCCAGCTTCACGTCGCCAACATGGCCCTCGCGGATCTTCACAGCGTTGTTGAACTCGCAGAACATCTCGCCTTCGGGATG
>JAXDKF010000223.1:0-7776 GCA_034667265.1 Fimbriimonadaceae bacterium | reverse complement strand
CCCACTCGGCGAGGCTCAGATCCGCGACGTGAAAGTCGGTCTTGATAGGACTTGTAACGGTGTTCATGTTCACTCCTTCGGCCGAGAGGCTTTCAAAAGAAAAGCGCTCGTGAGCCGTACTCACGAGCGCCGTTGTAGGGGTTTATTCCCACCCCCTCTGAGCCTGGTCCCCGCGGGATCGCAGCGCTCCTCAGAGAGGCAATCTTATTATACGCCTCGGGACAATCGGTGTGGCAAATTCAGGCTCAAACGCCTGGGGGCACTGCCGGTGGCGGCGGGGCGAGCTTGGCCGTGCGGAGCCGCTCCATAGCTGTTTCCACGTCACGTCTGCGAACCCCGAAGAGGCCAGCCTTGAGGCCGTACTTCTTCATCTCCACCATGGCCAGATTCTGGACGACCATATAGCCGAGGATCCCGCAGCACAGAGCGGAATTCAGGGCCATCAGAATGGATGCGGTACGCGCTGAACCGGGATTCCAATTGGCGCCGTACGCGATGAGCTTGTTCTTTGGATGGACCAATGAACCGATGAGCAGCCCGGTTAGGACAGTGCTGAACGCGAGGGCGCCAAAGATTCCGAATGGGACCACTAAGGCAGCGAGCGCGAATCCCATCGCCACGGCCCAGAGCACATTGACGACGAAGACGGTATTGAGACCGTAGTAGCCGTCCGCCAGCGCTTTCAGTCGCTCCGGATCTCCGTACGTGGCGCCAGGCCGCGTGTAACCAACGAACTGCTGCGGATGAGACGGGCTCGGGGCATTCGGGGGCAGCTCACTCATGGCCTGCTTGGGAAGCTCTGGCCAGTCCAGGGCTCAAGCTTCTAACCCAATACCTTAACACCCAATACCTAATACCTGCACCTAGCACCTGCTGCCTCAACAATTGAGGAGACGGTCGATCGAAAGGTGCTCGGGAACCAGGCTCTTGGCGAGCTGTTGGTCCACCACGCCCACGTACCAGGGCTCCTCTTCGGAGTTGGGCGACTCATGCCAATCGTAGAGGTACCCGGTTACCAGGCTCTCGCTCGCCAGCCATCGCGAGAGGTTGTGCCGTGGCAACCAGGTCTCCGTGAGAACCGGATAAAAATCGGACGGCATCGGAGGCTGCATAAGCCTGTAATCATCCGACACATCCACCACGATCACCTTCGCCAGGTTGTACTGCCATAGCTCGCTTCCAATGCTTGCCATCCCGCCTCCTTGCTTGCCTTCAAGACGGCGACACTTCTCAATAAGAAGCGACAATTCAGCTTCAATCGACTACTTCGCAATGCGATTTTTAAGCGCGTCAAAAGCCGCGTTGCATCCGTCTTTTAGGGCGATGGAAGGGGTCAAGCTGGAGGGCCTCACGCTGCACGTGGCAAACGTCGACGCGTCCGTCGATTTTTACAAGAAGATTCCCGGCGCCGAGCTGATGATGCAGTTCGCGGGCAAGTTCGCCATGTTCAAGTTTGGCGAAGGGCGCCTCGGTCTCGTGCAATCCGATCAGCCGGGGTTCCACGTCGAGCTTGGAACCGAGGGAAACCTGGACGCCATGTACGAGGCGGTTCGGACGGCGGGTATCGAGCCGGCTGGCCCGCCTACGCAGCGCCCCTGGGGCAGGCGAGACTTCCACGTTCATGATCCCGATGGGAATCTGCTGGAGTTTGAGTAAGCCCGTCTGCTCTACGGCGCGTCGTGACGTCATCCGGCTCGACCCTGGCATAGAGATTCGAAGGACTAAAGCCGTTTGGATCGCTCTCGTGCTCGTTTGTGGCGGGCACCAGATAACCGATCTCTCCTATCCGGATCGTGTAGAGTGACTGAAAGATGCCGCCGCTATACGGCTCGACGGGCCTGTTCAGTACCACGGTTCCGCCGCTAAAGGTGGCCGTTCGATGGAGCCTCCAGGTAGCAAGGCATCCTGCCGTCGAAAACTCTACGGCGTAACCGGCTCGAACTCTTCTGATCTTCAGTGACGATCCTCTTCTGCCCCAACGGCCCACAAGGTTTAAGTGCTCGTCCATGAACTTTGCCTGCGGTCGGTGCACGACGTGCGGCTTCCATGTGTCTATCACGCGTTCATGAAACTGGGTGTTCATGATGTCGACAAGCTGCTCCGGGCGGTGCTGTGCGAGTCCACTTATGAAACTGCTCGCCAAGAGGAATAGGACCATGACCATTACTCTGTTCTAGCAAGAACGCTAGATTCGCATCAAGAAGATCGCCGATCTCGTACACTCTATGCCCATGCTCCTCGCATCTCCGAAGATCCGGCTTCTGGATCCCCATACGGTGAACCAGATCGCCGCAGGCGAGGTGGTGGAGAGGCCCGCATCGGTCGTCAAGGAGCTTGTTGAGAATGCCCTGGACGCCGGAGCAAAGCGCGTCGACGTCGAGCTCACCGACAGCGGGCGCACGTGCATCAGGATCACCGATGACGGCTGCGGGATGACGCTGGAGGACGCCCAGATGGCGCTGCAGCGGCACGCGACCAGCAAGATCGATTCCTCTGAAGATCTATTAGGCGTGATGACTCTGGGCTTCCGTGGTGAAGCGTTGCCGTCGATCGCCTCGGTTTCCAAACTGACGCTCTCCAGCGCCACCCAAGACGGATTGAAGGCGGTGCTACGCATTGACGGTGGAGACGTGGAGGTCCCGGAAGGGAAGGCAGGTCCGAAGGGCACGGAGATCTCCGTCGAGGACCTCTTCTACAACACCCCGGCGCGCCTCAAGTTTTTGAAATCGGACACCACGGAGCTAGGGGCCGTGATCGAAACGCTTTCACGCTACGCGATCGGATTTCCAGGCGTGGCGTTCACCCTCAGTCACAACGGCCAGAACGTTCTGCGCACCACGGGCGGAGGTGAGCTCCTAGATGCAATCTCCAACGTTTGGGGCAGAGACTTAGCCAGATCCCTCGCCGAAGTGGACGTGGTCGTGGGCGGATTGCGGGTCTCAGGTTTCGTCAGTCCACCCCACGTCACTAAGCCAACACGGTCCCTGCAGTATGTTTGGGTCAACGGTCGGCCGGTGCGGAGCCGCACGCTCACTGCGGCGCTGGATCAAGCGTATCGAGACATCACGCCAGAGAAGCGGTATGCGGTTCTCGCGCTCATGATCGAAATCGATCCAGCCCGGGTGGACGTGAACGTTTCGCCGACCAAGAGCGAGGTCAAGTTTCAGCACGAAGGCGCGGCCTTCGATGCACTGCGGGTCGCGGTCAAGACAGCCTTGATGGAGCACGGAATGATCCCGTCTGCCGAAGCCGTTGCCGCAGCCAACGAGGCTCTGGCGGGGACCCGGCAGCAGCCATGGGGAAGCTACCCGCCGGGGGATGGGAGCGCGAACTTCCCCCTGGGGACCCACTTCCAAGGCAACATTGGCGCGTATTCGCTCGACGCCCAGCGCCCATTGGACACGCTCGTGCCGATGCCGTTCAGTGGAATCGAGGCGCCGCAGGTTTCCAACGAGAGATATCCGTTCGGCGAACTCATCGAGGGGCTCCGGGTGCTAGGACAAGCGATGAACACGTTCATCATCGCGGAGACGGCGCGGGGCATCGTTATCATCGACCAGCACGTCGCGCACGAGCGCATCCTCTACGAATATCTTTGCGGCCTCAAGGGTGGCAGCGCGATTGAGAAACAGCCACTCCTCACGCCCCTCACGTTAGAGCTGGATCGCAGGTCTGCGATCCTCATCAACGAAAAGCTGGATGAGCTAAGAAGGGTCGGTTTCGAGCTGGAACCCTTTGGGGGCGAGAGCTACATCGTCCGCGCGGCTCCCGCCGCGTTGCGAGGTAAGGATCCGCTCAAGGTGTTGCGAGACCTCGTGGACGAGCTGGTAGAGGTCAGCGTGACTCGCCGCTTGGTGCCCACGAGAGAGCAGATCTGGATCTCCTCGGCTTGCAAGATGGCGGTGAAGTCCGGAGATCCGCTCAGCCACGCGGAGATGGAGAAGCTGATCGTCGACCTCGCCTCGACCGAGAACCCTTATCTTTGCCCGCATGGAAGACCGATCACGCTCACGCTATCGCGCGACGAGCTCTTCAGAAAATTCAAACGAACGTAGAAGTACAAATATGCGTTCTGTGGTCCTCTGTCTCTCCTTTGTTCTTGCCACCGCGGCTTATGCAGACGCACCGTTTCCCGATTCGCCGAAGAATCACTGGGTTTACAAGAGCATGCGTGCCATCGTGAAGGACAAGCTTTGGTATCGCGGCGCGGATCACGTGCCCCTGAGGAAGATTCGTACCCGCCAAGACCTCGGGACGAAGACGCTGTTCCTCGCCATGGACAGCCGCAACTTAATCGATTCGTTCGCGGCGGTCACCCGAATGGTGGCTACGCCTGCTCGAGATCCCCAATCCAAGAAGTGGGTGGCCAATTTCAGGGCCGGCTTCCCACGTCGGAAGGCGCTCTACAGAACCCATCTCAAGAGGATCCTGCGGCTCTGGAGCTACTTCAGACCCGAAATTCGCAAGGCGGCCAAGAACAGGAAGGTCGACGCGACGGCAATCGGCAAAAGGCTGATTTCTCAGCAGAAGCAGATCGAGCAGCTGCGTCTCCCGCGTGCTTAACCCTAACGTACACTCAATGAGGCATGAGGATTCTCGGCATCGATCCCGGACTCGAGAAGATCGGCTATGGGCTGATCGACAAGCAAGGTTCCCAGCTCAAGGTGGTCGAGTACGGGCTCATCCAAACGCCAAGGATCCCCCTGCCCGAGCGGCTTCGCCTTGCGCACGATCAAATGCTCGTCCTTGTGGATGCCCACAAGCCAGACGCCGTGGCGACAGAGCGTCTCTTTTTCACGGTCAATAAGACTACGGCCATGGACGTAGCGAAGGCACTTGGCGTGCTCCTTCTGGCCTGCAGCGAACGGGGTCTCGAGTGGGCAGAGTATTCACCTCCCGAGGTGAAGTTGGCTGTGGTTGGGAACGGAAACGCGGAGAAGCGGCAAGTCCAGTTCATGGTCCAAAAGCTCCTTGGCCTCGAGAGCGCGCCTAAGCCGGACGACGTCGCCGATGCTCTCGCGATTGCGATCACACACGCGCTGCGCTCCTCGATTACTGCCCTGCGCAAATGAACTACTCGTATGCCCAGCGATTGATCAGCCACCACGCGCCCTGGTCGTGAGGCACGAAATTCGGGTGCGTGATGTGCTCGAACGATGGCAAATAACCCAGGCTCCCGTCCCCGTAGTCCTTGAGCCTGCGCATCACTCGTTCCACGTGCTCCTTGGCTGCCTTGCACCTTTCGATATCGGCCTTCGATCCGCCAAACCGCAAGTGGCTGGCCTTGGCGATCTTCTCAAGCTCTTCGAACACTTGCCGCGCGGGAGATAGGCTAGAAGTTGCGACGCCTGGCAACTCGTTTGCATAGCCTTGGTGGGCCTGCTCCGCGTATCGCACGAACTCCACCGCAGCCTTGACGAATCCCGTGATGCCGCGGGTTGCGGGATCGCGAGCAACTTTGGTCGCCTCGTCGCAAATCTCGAGCGCCATCGTCCCTCTGTCGCCCGCCAGCTCTTCGCCATGGTGCAGCCACGCTAAGAACGGATTTCCTTGTAGCAGCAACCGCACCTTCAAAGACGATCTCATTCCGGAATGAGCGAACACTCCGCCCAGTGCCTGAAGCTGCACGCCCATTAGCCGAGCCCACTCTTTGTGCTCGGTCGAGAGGTTTCCGTAGGCCTCGAGGATCGCGCCCTCGTCCTCTTTGGTAGCGGCGTCAGATTGGATGGCAGGCGCGTTCTGACGGGTTAGGACCAGGCGCATACCGTGGTCGGAAGGCTGGGTTAAGACATCGAATCGGAAGGTCACGCCCGCATGTCGCCCCGCGATAAAGCCTCGCTGAACGAGCTTTCTGCCCTCCACGGGCAGCCCCGCAAGAAGGCGCACTCTATTGAGGAGAGGATCTCGCAACGGGCCGCGAAGGATCTCAGAGAGTGTCGAGCGATCTCCATCGTCGTACCTGACTTCGAGAGCATGCGCGGTGGGCTCGAGGCGAACCACTTTTGCGTTTTCGGTCAGAGCTTTCGACAGCACGATGTTCGCGATCCGCACGGGCGATGCCTGATCTGCGATGTGCCAGTCCTCCACGCCTTCCAATTCGCCGTGATAGAGAAAGCTGATCTGCCCGAACAGGGCAAACTTTGGCGCGCCGGAATCGCTTTCCGGCGCCAGCTCAGGCGCCTCCGCGTTAAGGAGAGTCCCGCAGGCTTGGATTGCGGGCATAAGAGCTTCGTAGCTTCCAAAGAGGTCGTTCTCCCAAGTAGTGACGCACACGCCGTACGCACCGAGCTCATGGGCGGCCCGCACGTTCTGGCGCACGTTCCTCTCCGATTGCTCTACATGCAGCCAAGCGGCGTTGTAGGTCTGCAGGCTGGGGCAGCAAACGACTTCGAAGCCGTCCGACATGAGCTTGCGCGTGGTCCTTTCCGGGCTCTCGAAATATTGCCAATCGAACACCAGCGTTTCACGGGGCATGGCCAAAGCCGCCTTTGGATGCTCGAGGAGCATGTCGCCCCAGATCGCGGGCCTTCGCCCGGCGTCGATGACGCGGCGTGCCAGTGGCGCGAAGTGTCTCGCGTAGAGCCGCGCCTTCTGATCGGCTAGGGGTGCCTTGCCAGCCTCCTCCTTCATGGAGCGCACGAGCTCGTCGACGCTTTCCCCTTGCTCCCGAAGATGGCCGCGCCCGCCCGCGGTCCGGCAGCGTGGGCAAGCGGCAAGTTGCTGCGTCTCGTCGCCGCCGATGTGGATGATGGGCGAAGTGAATATCTCCAGGGCGTCATCGACGATCTTGTTCGCGAGCTCTACGGTGTCCGGATTGCTTGGACACGCTTGCATGCCCTTGAACCGCTCTTCCGCGAAGCGGCGGCCGTACTCTGTGTAGAGGAAGCCTTCCATGTGGCCGAGGAGGTTGAGAAACGGGATGATTTTAAGGTCGGGAAATTCTTCTTGGAGCGTGCGCACCATCTCTGGCGTGACCACACCCGCTCCATGCGCCCACGGCGTTGATGGGTAGGCGAACCGATGCTCCATGTAGAGCCCGATCGCGTTGTAGCCGGAGCTCTGGGTCAGGTCGAGGAGGCTCCGTAGGTTATCGAGGGTGGGCGCCTGCTCCCGCGCAAGATCGTAGGTCCACATGCGGAGCTGCATTCATTCCATTGTGGACTGTAAATCCAGATCGTAAATGGTAAATGGTAAATCGTAAATCGCCCGAACTAGGATCGGGAACGTCTTGGGTGCTTGTAGCCGGCTATCTAAAGGCTTCAGGAATACGCAGTCTCGCGAATGTCTCGATCGCAAACCGATCCGTCATCCCGGCGACGTAATCGATCGTGCCTTGCAGCCCTTCATAGCCTTCCGGCAAGTTCTCGGGCTCGGCGAAGTGCAAGAACAGCTCGCGCACCACATTCTGCGCTTTGAGCGAATCCGGATAGAGCCGAGGGTAGTGGAGGTACACGTTTTCGTACATCCAGTCCTTCAAGTTGTTCAGGCTCGAGAGCAGGAAAGGCGAGAGCATGATGGCCGGCTTTTCCAGGCTGTTCGAGATCACGTCCAGCACCATCGTTCCAATGCGCTGAGAAGGCTTAGAACCGAGTGGCTCGGCAAAGGACGGGGGCTGGTCGATGATGCCGGAGCGGAGCGCGTCGTCGATGTCGTGGCTCAGATACGCGATGCGGTCGCTGATCCGGACGACGGCCGCTTCCAATGTTGAAGTCGGTTCGCCGTCGTAGGCAGAGAGATCGCCGCGGCCCTTACTGTGCCCTCCAATACCGAGGCGCG